>CAYUIL010000247.1:0-3071 GCA_964444715.1 uncultured Pirellulales bacterium
ATCTGCTCGAAGCCGAGGAACTTGATGATGCCGATATATACGCTGGGGTGAAACCTGATGCCGCCCTTGTAGGGGCCGAGCGCGCTGTTGAATTCGATTCTGAATCCGCGATTGACCTGGAATTCGCCTTTGTCGTCCTGCCAGGGGATGCGGAAGATGATTTGTCTTTCCGGCTCGACGAGGCGGTCTAAGATTTTGGCCTTGACGTATTCGGGATGCTTGTCTAAGACCGGCTCCAGACAATCCAGCACCTCTTTTACGGCCTGGTGAAACTCTGCTTCTCCGGGATTACGTTTGAGGACCTGGTCATACACTGACTGGACGACGGAGCTGGCTTTCATTTGAGCAATCTCCTTACTTCTGCAATGGGCTATATTGGGTTCAATCCCGACAAGTCGGGACGCGTTGCCAGTTTACTCACCTGACAACGCCACGAAAAAAACCATTATAGCCGGGATTTATAGCAAGCGAGAAGCATTAAATCTTAATAGATTCCATCAGATTGGCTAATAAAAGCATAAGGCAGGACTGGGGTGGCCCCCGACAAATCTGGATTCCCACCGGCGGCTATTCTATGTTATAAAAACTGTTATCCAAGACGCAATCGTTCCAAAGAAACAAACGCCAGCAGCTACCGCTGCCCATACACACGCCCATTTAGCAGATGAGGAAGACCCTTTCGCCAACTCGCAAGACTGCTTTGCCAATTCGCAGGATTGTTCGGCAGAAACACAAGCATTTAGCATCATCTCCGTTTGCAGTGAGTTATGAATGTTCCGTGTTATTTTATTTATAGAATCTAATGGGAAATCTGGGTGATTTTCAGGTATAGGTGCATTGAGTTTCCCGGCTAAAACTGTCAATTGTTCCCACATCTTTTTAAGATTACCCATTTTCATAATCTCACATAACTCCTGCTTGATTTTCTCGATTTCCTTATTTGTCATTTTTCATCTACCTTTCTTTGAGTCCGTCTGCATTCCAAAATAAGCAAGTCAGGACTCAACTTATCTTTATTTCGGCAACAGAAACGAAAGACAAGTGAGCCGAAATGCTACTATCGCCTGAGCCGAAACGCGGCCGGTTGCACTCCGGCCCCCGGACTGATTGCTTTTCAAAGTTCGGTGAAGATTATTTTATGCGCATCACCATAATGGCGTTTTTGACGCCCTCGACCGTCATTTTGTATCTGCCGTTCACTTTGTATATTACCACCTTTGGCATATAGGCATAATGATACGTATAATCATATGATGATTGTTGCCAGATTTGGCCGTTTGTTAGCTTAAATATCGTTTCACCTTCCCACCCGTTAAACTCACCATCAATTTGACTTTCTATCGCTGAGGAAGTTTCGACTTTGGGTTCAAGGTCGGAAAACCTGTTTTTTGACTTGGGCTTTTCTGCCATTTCTTCGAGCGTCGGAGTTTTGGTTGTATCTTCCATGAGCATATCAATCTGTTTGCCTCGAATTTCATCTATTTTAACCAAAGCATCAATTCTCTTTTCTAACCTAACAAGTTCCTCATTGAGGATATCGTTTAACTGCTGTATAAATTCAAGATGTCTGTTAATCTGATTCTGAAGAGATTGCACTTCCCGAGTAAGGGCGGCAATTGTAGCCTCTTTGGTCACGTCTTCCGTAAATCCTTCTGGTGGAGGCGGTATCTTTTTGTTATTAACATCCAATGCGGTTGCCGTTGAAACAACGGGATCGCAAATAGCATAACCCGCACCGAACAACACGGCAATCACAACTACCGCCAAGATTTTCTCTTGTTTTCTCATTTTCAGGCACTCCGGGTTTTCTTGGGTTCTTTGGGCATCATAATTTTACGGAAGTCATCTAATACCTTTTGCTATTCGTTGTCAATGACCCTGTAGATCGTGCCCGGTTGCGGATTTTCAAGTTAAAAAGCACATAACTTGCTGGCTGAGGATGTCGCCGAGGATGCGAGCCCGGCTTCGCCTGTCGTCTTCCGACTTCGCTTTCGCTACGCCGGACAAGTCGCCGTGGCAAGCCGGCACTTCGGAGGCAGGCAGGTCAGGGAGGTCTATGACTTTAATAACGTCGGCATATCTGGTCTTGTCCGGTAGCAAACGCTCAAGGTGGTTCGGCTGGGAGGCGAACCATTTTTCGTTGAAGGAGAAGCCCTTGTGGCCCGGAAAGATTGCCACGTAAAAAATGTCTGTTTCGACGAGGTCCTGGAAGAAATGCGTCCCGAAGGACAGGTCGGGCACAAGGTTTGTCCCTTCGCAGGCCAGCTCCCCTAATACGGCGACGTTGTTGATTTCGGAAAAGCTTACAGGCACGCCGAGCGAAGGGGTGGTGGTGCCCCAGCGACCGGGGCCTAACAGCAGCATGCCAATGTCGTCTTTGCCTGAGATTTGTTTATTAAGAGCGCCGACGGTTCGTGCCACGTCGTATTTTTGCTGGAGAGGCAGGGCTTCGTATGCCTTGGGGTCGACGAAGACGATGCGTTTGATATCGAGAGAGATGCTTCCCCCCATAAAATAGCCCTGGCAGGAGAACAATAGCTTTTCCGGTTCGACGCAGGCGGGAATCGTAACGGTTGGTTGCCGACCTTTGGTCTGGAGCGGCCTGCACTGAAGCAGGTTTATCATCAGTTTGCCTTGCTTTGTGAAGTTGACCGTGAACTCGACGTCAACCGGATAATGATAACTGGTTTCGAGGCGTTTGAGGATTTTCCGCATATAGGGGACAAAGTCGGTTTCCTTGAGAAGTTTCTCGAAGGTGAGCAGCCAGTACTGCTGCTGTGACAGCCGCAGGTTTCTTGCCTTTTCGGACATTTCGTGGTCCGCCACGGCCAGGAGGTCGATTTTCAGGTCGAGGTTTTTGGCAAGCAGCTCCTGAATGGGCTGCGACGTGAGCCGGTTGTTCTGGATATCGAGCAGGTCAACGTAATGCTGTGAGAATTTCCTGACATCCTCCATATCCGCCAGCGGTCGAAGAAGCGGTGCGTCGAGGGCGATGGTCTGTGGGTAATCATCTTCGACTCGGCTGACTGCACGGGTGCCAAGCCCCACAACCAATCGAATCATACCGGCTT
>CAYUIL010000248.1:0-3055 GCA_964444715.1 uncultured Pirellulales bacterium
CTGGTCGTGGCGAACAGGGTACTTCGGAGCATTGATTGTCTGAACGATGTTTATGATGCTCGGCATTCCCGATATTCGGTCGAAGATTACCCTGTCGCAGATGATTGCCGAGAGCAGAATCGGTGCAACCTGGTCCATTCTTAATCAACTCCTTTGATACAAATAACCTACCCAGCAACGCAAGATTCAGGCGTTGTTTTCGAGCATTTTTCGCAGCCGGTCCATCTCGCCGTTTTTCATACGGTAGCTGTGCTCGTCATCAGGATACCGGCCTGCCCTGACCTGGCTCGCATATTCGGCAAAGGCGGCAATTGTGGCATCAGCCAGCTTAGCGTAGCTTTTGGCGAACTTTGGCTGATGGCCCTGCGTCAAGCCGAGAATATCAGGCGCTATGAGAATCTGCCCATCGCAGTGCAGGCCGGAACCGCAGCCAATTACCGGTGCCTCGTTTCGCTCAGTAATTATCCGGGCAACCTCGGCACAAACACCTTCGAGCAGCAACGCAATGGCGCCGGCGTTTATCATCTGCCCAGCCAGGGCAACCAGCTCGGCAGCCATCTCGGCGGTTGAGGCCTCGGCTTTGAATCGACCAATCCTGCATATACTCTGTGGCCTGATACCGATATGTGCCATCACAGCCATACCGGCGTCGCTAACCGCCTTGATGATATCAAGGTATGCGCTGGACGCCTCGATTTTTATCATTTGTGTTCCACTCTCAGCGGCGAACCGACCGGCGTTTCTCACCGCCTCGCGGGCGCCGAGCTGATAAGACAAAAACGGCATATCCGCCACGAGGCAGACATTCGGCGCACCTCTGCGAACGGCAGCGGTTATCGCAACCATAAAATCCATTGTCGCAGGCAGGGTGGTATCGTGGCCGAGGATAACCTGGGCCGCCGAATCCCCAACCAGAATCATTTCGACATCGGTCTGAGCAACAAGCCGGGCTGTGGTGTAGTCGTAGCAGCTGACGGCCACGACCTTGCGGCCCTGCCGTTTGGCCTCGAGTAAGTCCACTACCGTAACCCTTCCGGGCATCTTAGTCGCTCCAGAAAATAACAGCCAAATGGTTAAAATAAGAGAACAATACCAAGTTAGCAAGCGTAAAGTAGCAAGGTTTTTTGGGGTGATTTCGGGCTTTTTTCAAGAGAAGCGAAAAATTTGTGATTTTCCGACGGCCGATACTTGACTGGCCGACACTATGAATGTGTAGTTGTCTGATAAAATTTCGCTAAAGAAATTTCGGGTGCAAGGGCGATTATTAAAGAAGGCGACATAAAGAACTGTAGAGGAGTTAAGCAGCTATTTTAATTGGCTTTTCATCACCCTCCTCCGAAGCCAGATTCTGTTCTTTGGAATCTGGCTTTTTTAACACTGAATCTGTAAGATAGCTAATAACGGCCAGCGTCTGCTTGTTAATCTGGACAAGAAGGTTTTGGGATGTGATTCCGGGGCAAAACAACACCCCCACTATGGATTGAGTATGAACTTTGCCATTTTGGGTGGCCGGCCCAGCGTGTCGGTAATATAGTGAATCAAAATATCCTCTACCTGCCTGACCGTCTGGTCTTCGGCCGAGATGAGCAATTTGACATCCACCTTCGCCCTGTGAGCTACGGCGGACAAGTCTGCAAGGCATTTTGCCCCCTGTTGAGTAAGCCGGATTTTGTCCGGGAACGGTCCCTGGCAGTCCCTGCAAATTAAACCCTTGGCGCTATTGCTGAAATATACTTCGGGCCAGCGGACGCTAAAAGGATTCTTGCAATTCACGCATCGCTCAAGGACAGGATATAAGCCAATCTCCCTGAGCAGTTCCAACTGAAACAATACCAGCCGCGCCAGCACCCCGCCCGGCGCTGGGCAGGGTTGGCCGGCATCCCGAAAGAACTGAAGCAAGCCATCAAACAAGCCCGGATGAGGGTCATAATCTTTGGTGAGGACATTGACAAGCTCGGCGGCAAAAAGGCAGCAGTTTAAGACAAAAATGTCGCCTGCCAGAACCGAAGAATCTGCTACTCCGGCAAGCGGTTCAAACTCGACAAGGGTTGCCAGCTTATCGCGGCCCGAATCGGAGAAGACCATCCTGCCGCACGAAAATACCTCAATAGGTCCGCCGAACGGCCAGCGGGGCCTTTTGGCACCCTTGGCAATCACGGTTACCTTGCCGGTCTGCCTTGTGAAGAAAGTTGCCACCTGGGAGGTTTCGGAGTAGTCAATCGCCCGGATGCAGATTGCCTGGTCGTTAGTCAACATTTTTGACGTTGTTTATTTGACACAATTTTTCTTTTCTTATCATATACCGGCCCGAATCCCTGCTGCCGTAGAATCTCGTCCTCCAGTCGGTGCATTTTTTGCGCCTGAGCCGCCGGAAGGTCGTTAAAACCGAGAATATGGAGCAGGCCGTGAGTAATGTAAAGCGCCAGCTCAGCCAGTGCGGAATGGTGTCGTTTTGCCGCCTCTGATTTGGCTTTTTGGCCGTTTATTACCAGCTCAAACAACCTGTGATTGCTGTCCGGCTCCGACAAATCAAAGGCAAGGCAATCGGTAACGGTTTTACGATGCAGGAATTTCTCGTTCAGTATGCGAATCTGTTTGTTGTCAACTATCGCGATACTGACCGTCACATTTGCAAGGCCGAAGCGGCTGCAAATCGCCCTGACCAGCTTCTTTAATTTTTGTATGGAGCAATCGAATTCACGCCTGACATAAAAGGTTACGACACGCATAGGGTATATATCTTCTGCTACGTCTGTTCGGGCGGCATTTCAGGGGGTTTGGGATATGCGATTCGTCCGTGATGGTGTGCTGCAAGAGTTTTAGACATACTCGCTTCAATCTGGCTAAGCTCTCGCAAAGACAGGTCGCACTCATCAAACTGGCCGTCCTGCAGCCGCTTCAAAGCCATATTATGCACCACCGCTTCTATCTTCGTGGGGGTCGGCTCGGACAAGCTCCTGACGGCGCCTTCGACGGCGTCTGCAAGCATCACAATGGCGGCCTCTTTTATCCGCGGCTTGGGACCGGTATAGCGAAACTCTCCTTCGGAAGGAGG
>CAYUIL010000249.1:0-3033 GCA_964444715.1 uncultured Pirellulales bacterium
CATCGCCCATAGTTTTGAGCAGGTCGATGCCTTCCTGCGCCAGTTTGTCCGTGATAAGAACCTTAATCATTTAGTGACCCCCAAAAAAAATACATATAACGTTTTATTTTTACTTTTCCCACCCTACGGCGGCCCGTTCGTCAGAAACCCTGAATTGGTTTTTCGGGCAATCGTAAAGATGCCTTGTGATGCAATGAGCCGCAGCAACGGCGAGACGCACGGCTGCGGCATCGGAACCCCGTCGCTCGGCTTCAAACCCGACCTGGACAATTTTGGCCTGCTCGGACATCGGCCAGAGTTTTTCTCCGGTTGTGACCTTGAAAAGAGCGGCTTGAGCGTCTAACGAGCCGCTGTAATAGCCGGCTTCGGTCACCTCGCGAACCTGACAATCGTTTATGATGACAAGCAGGACCAAATCAGCCCCCAGTGCGGAGCCGACCTGCTCAGGTGAAAGCAATGAGAAATCGGATACATTAGAGCGAAACTCGGCGAGGTTGTCGTAGTCGATAAGAAGCTCGGGCGGGATTTTGACGCGCTGCTGAAGCAGCTTGCTTATTATGTCGGTAACAAAGTAGCGAAGGTTTGGGTGGGTATTGAGGGAAACGGGCTGGTCAATGAGGACGAGGATTTTGCTGCCTTTTTGGGCAGCGAGGTCATATTCAGCGGGGGCCTTTGTTTCAGCGCTGGTGGGCGTGCCGAGCACACTGGCTATACCACAGCCGGCCTGAAAGAGGAAGATGGGCAGTGCGGCGCAGGCCAGAAGCACCAGCCAGACCAGGCGGGGCGTGATGATAGTTTTCGGCTGCCTCGATTTCATTTGGTCCACCCAGATTCAGTAACCGCCGTGTTGGACAAGCGCCCTTGCGAGTGTGACGGCCCAGCCGGCAGCAACAATAAGCAACAGTGCGGCGACAATGTATCGCAGTTTCAGCGAGGCAAGCCGCCGCCCAAAGGCAGGAGAGTATACCCCGAAGACGGCTGTAAGCAAAGCAAAAAATGCTGCGACAATGACGAGTGTGCAGAAAAATGCGGCGGCGGGCTGAATGTAAAAAGAGCGGATTATGTGGCCCTGGACAAAGGCAAGGATCGCGGTGGTCATGCCGCAGGTTGGACAAGGCAGCCCATATCGCTGTTTGAAGCCGCAGGGAAAGGGGTAAAGCGTGATGTGATAGCGGCCCATAAGCCACGCAAACGCAAAGCCGGCGGCAATTACAAGGAAGATGAAAGCGGCGGTTAATCGTTGTCGCGGCGATGCGCGAGTGAAAATTTTCGGCGAAGCTAATTGTTGGCCTGGTTCCATAAGTGCGTTAAAATAACGGCCTTTTCAGATTGGGTCAAGTTAAGACAAAGGAAAGGTATATGAAATTAGAACAGAAGGACTTGAGCAGGATGCTGGAAACGGCGGTGGTGGCGGCCCGGCTGGCGGGACAGAGGGCGATGGAAGAAATAAGCTATATCAAAACATCGATTAAAGGCCCCGACCAACTTGTAACGCAGGCGGATGTGATTTGTCAGCAGATAATCATCGAGCGGATTAAGGAAGCGTTCCCCGACGACGGCTTTATCGCGGAGGAAGGTCAGGGCAGCGAACTGTTCAAACAGCCGCCGAGGGGAGGCAGGCGAATCTGGTGGGCTATTGACCCGATAGACGGAACGAATAATTTTGCGAAGGGGATGCTTTTATTTGCGGTGTCGGTGGCGGCAATGTATGAGGGCGAGCCGGTGGTCGGGGTGATTTTCGACCCGGCAACGGAGTCAATGTTCACGAGCGTTAAAGGCGAGGAGGCGCAGCTCAACGGCAGACGAATCAGCGTAAGCGAAGACGGATTTGACCGGTTTTCGAGTATCGGGACGGACAGCTTCTTCGACAACGGCGTGCCGGGATGGGTAGTTAAGCTAATGGAACGGACAAGGTCCCGGACTTTAGGCAGTTCCTGCCTTCAGCTTGCGTATCTGGCAAAGGGCAGTTTGACCGGGGTGGTTTTTGTCAGGCCGAAACTGTGGGACATTACGGCGGGAGCGTTGATTGCCGAATGTGCCGGGGCGATCATCAGCGATTGGAAAGGAAACAAGCTGTTCCCCATCGACCTCGACAGCTACCAGGGCCAAGAAATGCCGACGCTGGCAGCCAATAAGAAGGTCTATCAGGAAATGCTGAACCTGCTCAAGTAATTGTCGATTGTCGGTTGTCGATTGTCGATTTGAGATTATTGATTGTGTATTGAAGAAAGGAAAGAACATGACACCCGATTATTTGAAAAGCAGGACAAAACAATTTGGTTTGGCTGTGATACGGCTGGTAGAATCTCTACCCAAATCGTTGACGGCAGGTGTGATCGGTAAGCAGGTTTTACGCTCAGCTACATCAGTGGGGGCCAATTACAGGGCAGTATGCAGGGCCAGATCAAAAGCGGATTTCGTCGCAAAGCTGGGTATTGTGGAGGAGGAGATAGACGAGTCGGGATATTGGTTGGAATTACTGGTCGAGGCCAACATCATCAGACAAGCAGCGGCAACAAGGTTACTGGCCGAAGTCAACGAACTGACTGCGATTGTGGTCGCCTCGCGCAGGACTGCTGGCAGTAGTAAAACCAGATAGCCGATTTCAAATCGACAATCAGCAATCGGCATTTGGTTGATAAGTTCCAAATCGACAATCGACAATCTGCAATCGACAATCAGCGTGGGTCCGGAACCTGCTGTATAGCAACGACCTTCACTTTCCCTCCGGCTGGTGTAACACCGGAGCGGTCTAAAATGGCTACGACTCGTTTCTGCGGCCCGTCGGCGCCGATGCGGACGAGGATATAGGCCGTAAAGACGTCGCTGCGAACGGTAACGAGATTGCTGATACGGTCAAAAATAACGTCCCGCTCCTCAAAATCATCTGGCGCACCATCAGCGAAAGTCAAGTCGGGGAAGGTGAGCAGGTCAATCGTATCAGTAGAATATTTTCTGATATCATACCGCGGATCATAAAAAGATGGCTTTGCAAGGTTATTGGTAAGGTTCATTAGTTCACCAATACTGGCA
>CAYUIL010000250.1:0-3021 GCA_964444715.1 uncultured Pirellulales bacterium
CAGTACGGCGAGGAAGAAGGCGAGAAGGACATCCGCGAGATAGACATAATCAAGGACAAGAAGAGCGAGGCCCCGCCGATTGAGGCGCAAAAGCGGGATTTGAGAGACCTGCTGACCAAGGGCTTGACCCGTGCGGAACGGCTGATTGTCGTCCTGTATTATTACGAAGAGATGACAATGAAGGAAATCGGCGCGACGCTTGATTTGTCGGAGTCGCGGGTTTCGCAAATGCACTCATCCATACTTCTCCGGCTGAAGGCACAGCTCAACAGCCGAAAACGTGAATTCTCGGCGTAATCCCTCTTCACCGCAGAGCACGCTGAGAGCGCGGAGAATTAATTGCAGGTTGTGGATTTCAAAAAAGCTCCTGACCCCTTTTCCTTTCACCCGCTTTGCTATCGCGGCGCTCTGATGTATAACAGCCAGCGGTAGTAGGAGACAGCAAATGAGATTTACGAGGTTGCTGGGGGGTTTGACCTGCGGGGACTTTAGGGTATAATGCAAATTTCGCCCGCCACAGGCGGGTAAACCCTCCAAACGAATGGCGGGTAAACTTGAGGAAAGGTTTATGGGCGGCAAATTTGTGCGGGCGGTGTTTCCGGGGTCGTTCGACCCTATTACAAACGGGCACCTCGATGTAATCAATCGGGGGATGCAGCTTTTTGACGAGATGATAGTGGCGGTTGGCAAAAGCCCTCTCAAAAACCAGCTTTTTAGTCCGGAGGAACGGGTCGAAATGATAATGGAACTTGTCAAGGACCTGGCTGGGGTATCGGTGGAGAGTTTTGAGGGGCTGACGGTGGAGTATGCCCGGCGAAAAAAGGCCGACGTCATCCTGCGGGGATTGCGGAGCTTAACGGATGTGAACTATGAGTTTGAACTGGCTATGACCAACCGCTCGGTGGCGGGGATAGAGACGGTCTTTGTGATGACAACGGAGCAGTATGGGTTTGTCAGCTCGACTCTGATTCGGCAGGTTGCGTCGCTGGGCGGCGACATTTCAAATATGGTGCCGGCCAATGTCAACAGGCGGCTGCAGGAACGATTCAAGAAGGCGCAGGAACGGAGGTGAACAGGCGTGCCGGTGCGGAGTTGGCGCCGGGGAATCGGGGGATTGCGAGTTTTCGACATTTTTAGGAGTGTAGATGTGTTTACTGTTACGGTTGAGACGCAATTCAAGGCATCGCACAGCGTTGCTTTGCCGGACGGTTCAAAAGAGCCGGAACACGAGCATTTCTGGGCGGTGTCGGTGGAGATAGCCACTGATAAGCTTGACAGCAGGGGAATGGCCGTAGATTTTGCTCAACTCAGGGCGAGACTTACCGATATCACCTCCCAATTAGGCGGTGCTTCAATAAATGATGTCGATTACTTCCGTGAAAAAGGCCCAACTGCTGAGAATGTAGCAGCGTATATTTTTCAGAGGCTTGAGCCGAATGTGCCGGCCGGGGTGCGGCTGGAGAGCATCGGTGTTAGCGAGCAGGTTGGCTGCTCGGCAAGGTACAGCAAAGGCCGGTAGGGATTCGATACTCGACGCTCGATTCCGCCCACGGCGGATAAAACTTGGTGCTTGATGTGTTGCAATGCGCCCTAAAATAAGGATGTTCAGGGTGTTTGGGAAATTGACGATTAGATTAGCAGGAGTTTGGTATAATAAGGTGAAATCGGGGCAGTTATGCAGTGTGAGATTTGCCAGAGCAGAGAGGCAACGATACACCTCACGGAGATAGCCGACGGGGTTCGCACGGAGATGCACCTTTGCGAGCAATGCGCACAAGAGCAGGGTGTGGGGGCGAAGAGCTATATCCCCCTCAACGAGCTGCTGAGCAACTTGCTTTCCATAGGGTCGAAGGATGAGGGGCCGGCCGGGCCTGGTGACAGCGACCTGGTCTGCCCGCACTGCGGCTACACGTTAGAGAAATTCCGCGAAAAGGCGGTTCTGGGCTGTCCGTATGATTATGAGGTCTTCGAGAAGTCGCTTTTACCGCTAATCAAAAAGGCCCACGATGGCGCAGCAGCCCACTGCGGCAAGATACCTTCGCGGATGCCGAAGGACTCGAAACAACAGATTGAAGTTGCCCGGCTTCGCCGGCAACTTGACGAGGCGGTGCGAAAGGAAGATTACGAGCTGGCCGCCAAGCTGCGTGATAAGCTGGCGGGGCGTAAATAGTTCGGTTGTATTGAGCAGGTCTGGTTGCAATGAAATTGACAGAAATCAGCGGGAATGTCAATGAATGGTTCAGCGGCGAGGGGCCGCTCGGCGACGTGGTTATCTCGTCGCGGGTGCGCCTGGCCCGGAACCTGGCGGGCTACAAGTTCCTCGCCGCCTGCTCGGTTGCCGAAAAGGCCGAGATACTGAAGAAACTCAAGGACGTTTTGATGGGACTGCAGCTCGGTGACGAGGTGTTTTACATCGGCATTGACAAGGCCCCGGTCCTGGAAAGACGCTTTCTGGTCGAACGGCACCTTATCAGCCAGCACCACGCCTTCGGCAAAGGTCCCCGCGGGGTGGTGATTGCCCGGCGGGAGTCGTTCACCGCAATGATAAACGAAGAAGACCATCTGCGGCTTCAGGTGCTCAAGGCCGGCTGTCAACTGCCGGCCTGCATCGAGCGGATTGACCGCATCGACGATATGATTGAGCAAAAGGTTGAGTACGCTTTCAATCCCCAATACGGGTATCTGACCGCTTGTCCGACAAACTTGGGCACGGGGATAAGGGTTTCGGTTATGCTGCACCTGCCTGCGTTGAAAATGACAGGTCAGATAGAAAAGTTCCTCAATGCCGCGAAGGCGCTGGGGCTGGCCGTTCGCGGGCTTTTCGGCGAAGGCACGGAGGCGGCAGGCGACTTTTATCAATTGTCAAACCAGATAAGCCTGGGCGTATCGGAGAAGGACATTGTGAGCCGATTCGAGAAGATGATTATCCCGGAGATTGTGGAATATGAGCACGCCGCTCGCAGCCGGCTGCTCGCACAGGAGGCAGGCGTGCTCGACGATAAAATTTCGCGGGCGCTGGCG
>CAYUIL010000251.1:0-2994 GCA_964444715.1 uncultured Pirellulales bacterium
ATCGCCAATGAGCTCGTCGGCCTGTCCGATGAGCGACTGAGTGAGTTTGAAACTGAGGACCGCGGCATCAAACCAGTCGAAGTCGGTGCGGCCGCTCTTGGCCTGCTCGATGAGGACATCGAGCAGCTTGTCCTCGGAGCCGCTTTCATAGCGGAATATGAACTTTTGTTTTCCCTTTTTGAGAATGAGTTGTTTCTTAATTCTGCTCACGAGCATCAGGCCTCTGTCACTTCGGCAACGCATACGCGGGGACAACATTCCCCTTTCCTTATCGGTCTTAACTTGCCTCACTAAAGCGCTAAACGAAAATTTTCCGGGCGGATGCGATAATATCGCCGTTGACGGAAACGCCACAGGAGTTTTATCGGCCAATAAGGCGGCGGGCTTTAACCCGTGAGATAATAAAACTACGGATTTTTATATGTTATCTCCGGCGTTTTATCTCACGGGTTAAACGAGAGGGTCAGCGTGCCCTGAAGAAGGTTTGTCCCTGTTTGTTCTCGGACCGAATCAGCCCTTTCTTTTCAAGCCCGCGCAGATACCGAATCGCGTCGTCAGCATCGAGGCCGAGAGCGGAGCAGACATCGTTGAGGGAACAGGGTCTGCGTTTCAACATTGATAACAGGGTTTGGCTGATTTCGTCGGTGGCCTTTCCACGGTGGCTGGAGAGAAAATCAGCTATAACCTCACAATTGCCTCCAAGCCGGCGGGCTATTGATTCGAGTTTTTCGGCGGTGACTTTTTCGATACCCTGTTCTGCGGTGGGGCGGACAGCAGTATTGAGATGGACTTTATCAGGGCGGATTCGCTTTATCGCCTCGGCAAGTTTGGTAATCTGCGGGCTATCAGTATTGAAACGCTCAATGCAAAAGACCTCAAGCCATATTTGACCACGGAATTCCCCTCTCAAGGCGCACAAGCCATCGACCAAGCGGTCAAAGGTTATCTGGTCGTGCGGCCTGTTGACTTTCTCGAAGGTCTGCTGGTCGCCGGCGTCTAAGGAAGGCAGAATCACGTCGGCGGCGGCACAATCGGCCCTGACTTCCGGTAAAAAAAATAATGTTCCGTTGGTCAGGACGGTGACGGGAATAGGGGTTAATTTCTTGATACCCGATATCAGCCGGCCAATACTGCTGTGTAGCGTCGGCTCACCGGAACCGCCTATGGTAATGTAGTCGGCCTCTATACCCCTATCGAGCAGCCGTTTCAGTTCGGCCAGAACGTCGTCTATGGGAACGTATTCTTTCCTCTGGATGGTTTTGCAGGTGGTCCTGCCGAGCTGGCAGTAAATACAGTCGAGCGTGCAGGTCTTAAAGGGGATGATATCGACGCCCAAGCTGCGACCCAGCCGGCGTGAGGGGACAGGCCCATAGAGATATTTGCTGCGATTAGCCACGATTTGGCCCGCCGACTACCTCAAAGATTTTTCTGCAAACCACGAGCAGGTCTTCAACCCATTCGACGGGCATAATCGCAGCGGCGTCGGATTTGGCCTTTTCCGGGTGGGTGTGGACTTCGAGAAACAGGCCATTGGCGCCGGCGGCTATTGCGGCTTTTGCGAGGATGGGGGCGAGGCGTCGATTGCCGCCGCTGGCGGTGCCGAGGCCGCCTGGCTGCTGGGTGCTGTGGGTGGCATCGAAAACGACGGGGCAGCCGAGCTGCTTCATAGTAACGATAGCGCTCATATCGTTGACTAAGCGATTGTAGCCGAAGAATGTGCCGCGTTCGGTGAGGATTATCTTGTCGTTGCCGCA
Source organism: uncultured Pirellulales bacterium (assembly GCA_964444715.1). Taxonomy (GTDB): domain Bacteria; phylum Planctomycetota; class Phycisphaerae; order Sedimentisphaerales; family Anaerobacaceae; genus Fen-1362. Next base: position 1,755 of record CAYUIL010000251.1, read on the forward strand.
ATGCCGAACCTTTTCCACGACGTTTTTCATTTCCTCAGGCGAGAGGAACTGGCCTTTCTTGACGTTGACGGGTTTGCCGGTTTCAGCACAGGCACAGAGCAAATCGGTCTGCCTGCACAAAAAGGCGGGCACCTGGAGGCAATCAACTACACTGGCAGCAATTTCGGCCTGTTCGGGCAGGTGGACGTCAGTCATAACGGGTAATTTGGTCTGCTGCCGGATGGCATTGAAAATATCAAGGCCCTTTTCGAGACCGGGGCCACGGTAACTGGAAATATGTGAGCGGTTGGCCTTGTCGAAGCTGGCCTTGTAGATTATGCCGATGCCGGTTCGGGAGGAGATTTCGGCCAGCCGACTTGCGATGTCGAGACAGATTCGCTTTGTCTCAATGACACAGGGGCCTGCTATCACAAACATCGGGGCGTTCAGGCCGACCTCGACAGCACCTATCTGGAAACTTTTCGCTCGCATACCTGTTACCTCTGATAGAGCAATTATCCTCGCCGGGCGATGGATTGTCAAAGCCCTATCGCAAGGCCCTGAAGATTTGCATTCTTATACCGGCGGGTTTGGCGCCTTCGGGCACCATCAGCCGAACCGCTCCGGGAATGACCTTTATCTGAACCGGCATCACGGGGCCGGGGTCGCCATCAATCTCGGTAGGCAAATCCGGATTGCCGGAACTAACAGTGATATATTTACCCTGGCGATAGACGACGTCGCGGCAGCGGGCGTGTTGCTTGAAGACAGTCATTATAGAATGTTTTGCCAGATGCGTTCTACAAGCACATTTGTAAATACAAACGTCGAGAAGCCCGTCGCTGAAGTCCGCGTGCTCGAGGATGTTGAGGCCGATTGCGTATCTCGAAATGTTGCCCACAAACACAAGACCGCGGCCATCGAAAATCTGCTCGCCATCGACCTCGACGGTCATTGGGTCGAAGCGGTATCGCCAGAAGGTCCGCCACAGCGGCCAGAAGTAGTCAAAGTAGGTTATGTGTCCCGTGCGATTTTGGCTCACGCCCCTGACAACCTCACCATCGAAGCCGAAACCGGCTATCGAGGTGAAGCATTTGCCGTTTGCATTCCCCATATCGAGGGTGCGGACAAAACCTGCCTCGAAGGTTCGCGTCAACATCCGAAGCGTCGTGTCGAGGCCCAGCTCGTTGGCGAGAAGGTTTTCGGTTCCGCCGGGGACAATCAGCAGGGGTTTGCTGCTGCCCGCAAGTCCGTGCGCGAC
>CAYUIL010000252.1:0-2993 GCA_964444715.1 uncultured Pirellulales bacterium
AGGGGTCGAACCCGCGCCTTCCGCTCCCTCAGCCGGCTTTTCCTTCTTCTCTTCCCTGGGCTTTTCTTTGGGTTTTTCCGCTGCTGGCGCTGCCTGCGGTGAGCTCGCCTGCCCTGCCTGCCCTCGAATGTCGTTTTCGGGGGAGCTTGTCGAAGGGGTCGAACCCGCGCCTTCCGCTCCCTCAGCCGGCTTTTCCTTCTTCTCTTCCCTGGGCTTTTCTTTGGGTTTTTCCGCTGCTGGCGCTGCCTGCGGTGAGCTCGCCTGCCCTGCCTGCCCTCGAATGTCGTTTTCGGGGGAGCTTGTCGAAGGGGTCGAACCCGCGCCTTCCGCTCCCTCAGCCGGCTTTTCCTTCTTCTCTTCCTTGGGCTTTTCTTTAGGTTTTTCTGCTGCAGGCGCTGCCTGCGGCGAACTTATCAAACCCGCGCCTTCCGCTCCCTCAGCCGGCTTTTCCTCGGTCTTGCGCTCCGATTTCAAAAATGGCAGCCCAGCCGCCCTTGCCCGTTTCCTCGCCAATGCCCGCTTGGTCTTTCTTTCAGCCGCGTATTTGTGCTTGACACCCTTGCGAAGCAGTATCTCTGAGACCGCATCCGATGGTATCGCGCCTTTATCGAGCCAGTATTTGACTCGTTCCAAATCAAGGACAATCTCTTTTTCACTTGTTTTTTCGAGCGGGTCGTAGTGTCCCAATTTCTCAATTATCTTCCCGTCTCGCGGGCTGCGGCCGTCAATCACGTTTATCCTGAAAAACGGCCTGTGCCGCCTGCCCATCCGCGACATCCTGATTTTTACTGACATTTGTTTCTCCTTTTCTAACCCGTCTATAATTAATTCTTACCGCCCGCCAAATTAGCGCGGAAAGACACGTTTACTTCAGAAAAACCGGAAGTATAGCAGAATCACCCCCCGACAGCAACGGCATTTTCCTCGCCGTCAAGGATTGCAAATCAACGGTGTTTTCTGTAATGAAGCGCGTAGCCGTTGAGGAAAATGGCAAGCAGGCCCGGCTCGACCTTCGCATCGCCGGCGATTTTGTGTATCTGCTCGTCAGTCAACCGGTTGGCATTGCCCTTTTCATCCGCCGTCATAATCGCAACCGCCCGGCGCAACTGCTCCAGCTCCTCAGGCGTCGGGCTGGCCAACATCCCAAGCTCGCTCGACCCTTCGTTGTCCTTAAACTGCTCGCGCACCATCCGCCCATACTCGCTGCCGGCAAACCGCGACACCTTTTCGAGATAATCGTCGATTGAGATTTTCTGGTTTACCGCCGTATCTTCTTCCCTCTGCGGATTATGATTTGCTTTCTTCTCGAACGCTGCTTGATTTTCTTGCCCGAGCTTATCGCCGAGGAAAGCGTATTCAAATTTAACCCCCCGCTCATCAATGCCTTCAAGCCCGCTAATTTGCCACCCGACATCGCCTTGAGCATATCCCGGCTTCGCATAAATGTCTTTGCAAGCGACGAAACGTCGTGTGGCTGTGTCCCCGAACCCGCTGCAATCCTGCGGCGCCTTGATGAATCTATAACGTCCGGGTCCTGACGCTCCTGCAGCGTCATCGAATATACAATCCCCTCCATCTTCTTTAGCTCGTCTTCGTCGAAATCAAGTTCGCCAAGCTCCGCACCGCCCGGCATCAATTTGAGCATATCCTTCATCCCCCCCATCTTCTTTACCGCTTGCATCTGCTGCAGAAAATCGTCGAAGCCAAAACTCCCCCTCGCCATCTTCTCCTGCATCTTCGCGGCTTGCTCGGCGTCAAACTGCTCCTGTGCCCTCTCAACCAGTGTTACAACGTCGCCCATCCCCAGGATTCGACTCGCCATCCGGTCGGGATGAAATTCCTCGAGCTTATCCAGCTTTTCGCCCACCCCGATAAACTTGATGGGTTTGCCGGTAACTGCCTTGACACTAAGCGCCGCTCCGCCCCGCGCATCGCCGTCGAGTTTTGTTAGTATTACCCCGTCCAGCTCCAGCCGCTCATTGAACTCCTTGGCGGAATTCACCGCGTCCTGGCCGGTCATCGAATCGCAGACAAGGTAAATCTGATGCGGCTCAATTGCCTTGGCGACGTCGCTTATCTGCGTCATCATCTCTTCGTCAACGTGGAGTCGCCCAGCCGTATCTAAAATCACAACGTCAAAACTGTTGGTCTTGGCGTGCGATACCGCGTTTTTCGCAACCTTCACCGCATTGGTGCTTGTCTCACTGTAAACCGGGATATTGAGCTGCTGGCCTAAGGTAACCAACTGCTCAATCGCTGCTGGCCTCTGCAAATCGTCAGCGACCAGCAACGGCTTCTTGCCTTTATCTGCGATGTACTTGGCCAATTTTGCCGCCGTCGTCGTCTTGCCGCAGCCCTGCAGACCCGCCAGAAGTATCAGCGTCGGCCCAGGCGAAACATAATAAACCTGCGTATCCACGGGCCCCATCAGCTTCGTCAGCTCGTCGTTGACAATTTTGACGAAGACCTGCCCCGGATGCAGCGACTTGATTACATCAGCCCCGATTGCCGCCTGCGTAACGTCCTTGCAGAATTGCTTGACCACCTGGTAATTGACGTCCGCCTCCAATAGCGCCTTTCGAACGTCGCGCACTGCGTCCGATACATTCGCCTCGGTAATTCTTCCTCTGCCCGACAGAGCCCTGAACACCGACCCGAATTTTTCCGTCAACGCCTCAAACACTGCTTCCTCACAACACCCTTCAACTCAGTGTAACTTTTTGACCCGGCAACGATTATAAACCTCTGTTGTCGGTCTTACAAGCCGAAAGGGCTTCAGGTTATTTTCACGACGAGTACAGAACTTTTTTCTTGAAATCCGCTCTACTGTGTGTTTAACTGCACACTGACGTTAGTTGGAGAATGCGGTTGCGGAATTTGTTATGAAAGGGGATTGTTACGTGGAGGAAACAAGTCATCACGGCAGTGTTCGTTTGTGTAATTGGCGGGGCGATTGCGAATGCTGATTTGATATTAACGGTCAACGGTATTAA
>CAYUIL010000253.1:0-2988 GCA_964444715.1 uncultured Pirellulales bacterium
CAGCCCGTCGCAGGACTGGCTGTCAGATTTACATCCTCTCCATAATAATATGTCGCCTTGTCTGGGTCCTTGTTGACACTGCCGCCGCCAGAGTTATCCAACACTATTGTATTACCGGCATTGTCATTCATCTTCCAATGGCCAACGCAAAAGGCAGCCAAGTCACTACCACCGCCGCCAGGAATGGTTTCCGTCCCACTGCCTCCATTATACAAGACCGCTATCTCCCCGGCAGTCAGCGCCCTGTTGAATATCATCACGTTGTCAATGGCACCATTCATAGCGTAGCCGCCGTCAAATCTCCCGATATAGGTCTTCGTGCTGGCGACCGGTCTCGGCACATTACCGATTGCGTTCACCTCAACGCCGTCCTTGTACAGAACCAGTCTGCCTAAACTTACATTGGGGTCGTAGGTTACTGCAACGAAATACCAGACATTAACATCCAACGAGTTGGTGTCCTTAATCACATCATAAGGATTTTCATGCCCTGCACAAAGCCTGAACGAACGGGTATATGGAGCGTAAAGAGCGTGAGACGATGCAACGTCCCCCGAAACTATATTATTGAAGTTGTTTCCATCTGCCCTTTGTACCCAGGCAACCTTCGTATATGCCCCGGTCCCGATTACATCCTCGATATCTACATAATCGGAGCCCCCGTTGAAGGTTAACGCTCCGTCTATCTTGCCTGTAGTATGCAATTCATTGGTGTCCTGTTGAGCGGTTCCATTATTGCCGTTGCCATTGGCATTAATCGTAAGCGTGGCGCCGTAGTCCTTGAGCCAGTTTGTTGCTAACCGGGCGAAGTCGTACATATTCACCCCCGGTGTACCGTCGAGGTCGGCTTCGCAATCAGGGGCAATGCAGTTGACGTCCAGCCAATAGTTGGCCAAGGCCTGTAGGTCTACAAAATCGACTTTGTAGTCCTCGTTCAAATCGCCTTCGGGGTAACCTTGGGCACCGGCTGAACTGGCCAAGAGCGCAATTAGGGTCAGCGAGAACAACGAGATTCTCACAGATATGTGCATCACCCAACCTCTTATTTATGACGTTTTTCGGCCCCCTTGCGAGTATTTTATCCTTATACGTTGGCGGGCATGGAGTTACGACTGTCGGTTATTTTAGATGTAGTTATCTTAACTTATATAGGCAACAAAGTCAATACCTTTGACCACTGTAGGGGACGTTGAACCATAGAGTTAAGCGATGACGATAAAACCTGATAATGACTTGTTTTGTATAAAACTTACAAAAATCTTCTCCCAGGCATATATCTGTCATTCATCTAATCCTCTTTGGGGGGATACGATGCTCCCTGGCTAACCCAAAATCGGAGCAAAAGGTTCTTGACGCGTTCCGACCGAATATGTATAATTTAACCCTTGATAATATAGGACGTTCTGAGAATCTGGGATGTGTGAGGATGGAGTCGGTGAAACACCTATCAAGAGGATAAATTGCAGGCCTATAGCCAAAACAGAGATTCCCTGCTCGTGCCTCGGTTAGCGGCACGGCGAACGAATTACACGCATAAGAAAGATATCGGCAACCGGAAGGAAATGACTGCTCACCGGCCGCTGAGTGAGGTTGGAAGGCCAAGCTTGCTGAGATATGGTGTTCTATGGATAGTGCTCATCGCCGCAATTGCCCCGGAGGCGGACGGTTTTCGCTTTACTGTCACAGGCGATATGCGCGACGGGCATACAACCTTTGGCAGGGTCCTGCAGTCGATTAATGACATTCCTGAGGTCAACGGGCCGGGCGCGTTCCTTGTTTCCCCGGGAGATATCGATTTAACTATTCCGGAGAATCGTGCTGTGGTAGATACCTACTTTGGCACGGATTTCCTCTGGTACCCGCTGATTGGCAACCACGATGCGGAAACGGCTGCGGATATGAACTGGCTGCGAACCGAATATCACACCGCCAACGGCAGCCCTAATCGACCGCCGCTGAAGAACTACACCAACAAGGATGGGCCGGCCGGAAGCGTCGAGACAACGTTCTCCTGGGACCAAGGCAATGCCCATTTTGTCTCATTGAATATCTATTGGGATGGTGGGACAGCGGCCAACAGCGACTGCAATATGAACATAAATGGTGATATAGTGCCGGAGTTGTACAACTGGCTTGCGGCGGACCTGGCCGCCAACACCAGGCCATTTGTCTTTGTCTTCGTGCACGAGCCGGCCTTTCCTTATAATCATCACTACGGCGACGGCTTGGACCAGTATCCCGACCACAGAAACGCTTTCTGGGCCCTTTTAGAAAGCGAGAAAGTTACAGCTGTAGTCTGCGCCCATACACACTATTACTCCAAGCACCGCGGCGACGTGCGCGGTCATACCTACAATTACCCTGACATTAACAGCTGGAGGACCCAGGATCCCAACGTTGCTGGTTTGTATGGTAAGGTCTGGCAGATTGATTCAGGCAATAGCGGGAAAGTGCCCGGCGGCATCACAGCAGGCCCTAATACTGCCGATTACCTTCCCAGCAGTCTGCAGTGGAACGGTGTAACCTTTCTCGATGTAATCGTGGACGACAACCTGGCGACAGTCAATATATACCGTGATATTCATACAACGTCATATACAGATCCTACTTTAGGGACACAGTTCAACTTTGCTGATAGCATAATTCTTTTACCTTCCACGGCGCCTGTTATCTCCGGCCATATTCTCGATTCCAACGCCACACCAATGGCAGGTGTATACCTATCGGCAAATAACAACGGCGACTATGATACAACAGATGCTAATGGCTATTATGAGATACCTGTGCCCAACGGATGGTCCGGCGAGGTTACGCTGAGAAAAACTGAATATACTTTCGACCCCAACGGCAGGTCGTACACCAGTGTTACCGCCGATATAGCAGACCAGAACTATATTGCGACTTATACGCCGGATACCATTCCGCCAGAGCCGGACCCGATGGCCTGGGCTTCCCTGCCCGCAGCAACGGGACCAAGCTCAATTACTA
>CAYUIL010000254.1:0-2931 GCA_964444715.1 uncultured Pirellulales bacterium
GCGGGTGTATCCGAGGAGACCTGAATATGGATTGCAGCGGTAAGAACAAAGAGAACCATCATAGCGGCATTTCGCGGCGTCAGTTGCTGGGTTCAGCCGTTGCGGCGGGCGCCCTTACGATTGTTCCGAGCTTCGTATTGGGCGCGAATGGCCGAAAGCCGCCCAGCGAGAAGCTGAACATTGCCACGGTCGGCGCCGGCGGTATGGGCCGAGGGAATACCAAGAGGTGCGCCGATGCGGGCGAGAACATAATTGCCCTTTGCGATGTTGATGACAAAAAAGCCGCAGATGTTTACAACGAATACCCGAATGCGAAGAGATACAAAGATTTTCGCAGGATGCTCGAAAAGGAAAAGGGTATTGATGCGGTGATTGTAGCGACGCCTGACCATACGCACGCCGTTGCTGCGATGATGGCGGTAAGGATGGGAAAGCACGTTTATTGCCAAAAGCCGCTCACGCGAACCGTGTATGAGGCCAGGAAGCTGACCGAGGCGGCCAGGGAAGCGAAGGTTGCGACTCAGATGGGCAATCAGGGACACTCCAGCGAGGGTATCCGGCTGATTTGCGAATGGATTTGGGGTGGGGCGATTGGGCCGGTGCGTGAGGTGCACGCCTGGACGAACAGGCCTGTGTGGGAGCAGGGGATGGACAGGCCCAAAAATACGCCACCTGTGCCGCCTGAGCTTGACTGGGACCTGTGGCTTGGGCCGGCGCCGCACAGGCCGTATCATCCCTGTTATCATCCGTTCGCGTGGCGGGCCTGGGTTGATTTCGGATGCGGGGCACTTGGCGATATGGGTTGTCACATACTCGACCCGGCGTTTTGGGCGTTGAAGCTGAGGTATCCGGCCAGCGTTGAGGCGTGCTTGTCGATGCGAATGGCCGGTCGGGGCTGGGAGAAGGTCGGTGTGCGAGAAACATATCCGCAGGCGAGCATTGTCCGCTACAATTTCCCGGCTCGTAAGGGGATGCCGGAGGTGAAAGTGACCTGGTATGACGGCGGGCTAATGCCGCCGAGGCCCGAAGACCTTGAGCCGGGCCGGCAGATGGGAGACAACGACGGCGGGGTGCTGTTTATCGGCGACAAGGGCAAACTGATGTGCAGTTGCTACGGCAGGAACCCACGCCTCATACCGGAAGAGAAGATGGTGGGATACAAAAGGCCGCCCCAAACTCTGCCGCGAGTCGAGGATGGCGAAGATGGACACGAGAAGAACTGGATTGCGGCCTGCAAGGGCGGCCCACCGGCCGACTCCAATTTCGAGTATTCCGGCCCGCTTACCGAGACAGTAGTGATGGGAAATCTTGCCCTGCGTAATCCCTATATGGTGCTCGAATGGGACGGTGAGAAGATGCGGTTCACCAATAACGATGCCGCAAACGAATTCGTCCATAGTCCATACCGCAAGGGCTGGACTTTAGTTTGAGGCGGTTATTTTGCAGTTCAGCCGCCAGGAATGAGCATTTGATACAGATGCAATACAGCCACGTCCCCCGCTCCCATTTCGTATAATTCTTTGCCGATAATAGAGTTACGGAAGGTCTCGGCGAGGGAAATTCGGCGGATTTGGAAATTTTTCAGGAATTTTGCAATTTTTCTCTTGACCGGCTGGCACAGGGGGGGGGGGGTAATATGGTATAATAAAAAACGACGCACCCGAACCCTGATAGAATCGGGGCTGCGGAGGCAATAAGCCAATTTTAAGGAGGTCGAAAATGAAAACGGCAATCATAACAATCGGGCTTGTAGTGCTGCTGGTTGGCGGCTCAGCCAGCGCCGTTGAGAACAAGGATTTTTACTCCGACGGCAATATTATGACCGGCGAACAATGGAATATCGTAAGTATCTACGACACGCCGCCTGACCACACAACCGTTAATATGTTAGGCGGCCTGGTCGATGTGCTGAAACCTTACAACGCCAGCACATTTAATATGACATTCGGTGAGATCTACACGCTTTCTGCTTGGGAATTCAGCACAGTAAATGTTTCCGGGGGTTCTTTGTCCCATATCTTTGCTGAAGAGTATAGCATCATCAACTTTTCCAATCAAGCAAGAGGTGTTGGGATAGGAGTAAATGGCTCAGCCACGATGAACATGATTGGCGGCACAGTCGACTCCTTAGGCGCACTTGACAATGGGATAATCAATATTCATGGAGGTTTTATATCAAACTCTTTGGGGGCCGGAGAAAATGCTGTTGTGAATGTCTTCGGTTACGACTTAACCAAGACACCTTCTGGCGGTAACTATGGTTATGGTCAGGTTTATGGATTTTTTATGGACGATTCGGCTTTTACAATCGATTTGTATAATGCGCCAACGTACTCGCACATCAACCTAATCCCCGAACCGGCCACATTTCTCTTGCTGGCTCTCGGTGGGATATTTCTGAGAAAACAACAATGATAACGTTCTTTCTTTAAGGTGAGGAGACCATACAATGCTCGGAAAGAAGCTTATCGCAGTGACGCTGTGTTTAATCTCATTTACAATCGACGCAGCTTTCGCTGCAAAGTCGGTCTTCATCATCAGTAAACACGCCATCCCAAGTTTTGCTCAGGCATACGCAATTAATGGCGACCAGGTAAATTTCCAGGCAAATGTCGATATCAGCACTTACAACCCAGGCGCGGGTGCTGTGGGAAATGCCGTCTGGCCGGACAAAGCCCTGATGTTTGTAACTTATGAGGCCTCGCCAATGATTGTATGGTCTTCAACGAAAACCCTTGAAAAGGTCGGCGCACTGAATACCGGAATAAGTAACCCCGCAGGCATTGCCGTGGATGAAGATAATCAAAAGATTTACGTGGTCGACCGGAATTCTGGCAACCTATATCTTTACTCTTGGGACGATGAAGAGCGCAAGATTGTTCTCGAAAGTACTCATAACCTTGAGGGAATCAGCGGCGGTTCGTATGGGGC
>CAYUIL010000255.1:0-2912 GCA_964444715.1 uncultured Pirellulales bacterium
AAAGCTGGGGGTTGACGTCGAGGAGCTGGCGGACGGCCTGATAATAAGGCACAGCAGGCCAAGAGCGGCAAAGCTCAACGGCAGGAGCGACCACCGTATTGTGATGGCGCTGTCGCTGGCCGGTATGGCAATTGACGGCCAGTGCACTATCGACACCGCCGAAGCGATGAATGTTACTTTTCCTGAGTATGCTGGTTTGATGCAAAGTATAGGCGCGAGTATGGAGCTAAAGTTCACCCCGTGAGATAAATTGTTGAAAATAAGATAATATGATGACAAGCATAAAGCTGGTCGCGTATTTAGGAACCATTGAACATAGAGATTATCTCACGGGGTAAAGGAGAAACAAAGTATGATTGGCTGTCACATTGGAAGAATGTTTCAGGTAACGGTTGCGGGCGGTTCGTATCAGGAGGGCCTGACTGCCGTCCTGCAGGGCCATCCGCCGGGAATGCCGCTTAGCGAGCAGGAAATCTACGGGGATTTGCTTTTGCGAAAGCCGGGCGCCGACGAGCTGTCCAGCCCTCGCAAGGAGCCGGATTTGCCTGTTATCTATTCAGGGCTTAACGCCGCCGACACAATCGAAGGGGCAGGCAACAAAAATCACACCAACGGCACACCGTTGACTATACTGATACCAAACCTTGACCGGCACTTCATACACATAAAGCAGTATCAGGACACCAACCGCACGCCCCGGCCGGGTCATGCGTCCTGGGCCTCCTTTGTCAAATACGGCCCCGACGATGACGCAATCGGCGCAGGGATTTTCAGCGGGCGATATACCTCGACAATTGTTGCGGCCGGCTCTGTGGCCAAAAAGGTGCTCAAAAAGTGCGGCATAGAGGTCTTCGCCTACATAAAGGAAATCGCCGGAGTTCGGTGCCCGGATATCGACCATAACAAGGCGCTTGTATGCACCAATAACTACAAAAGGATGCGGCAGGACCTTGACCCGTTTTATCAGGAGATTTACGTCAGGGGCCGAATCACGATGGATATGCGGTTTCTCGAAAAGGCGGCCGTCCTTGCCCAGGTCGAGAAGGAAATCGACGCCATCCGCGACAGGGCGCCGAAAACCAATGCGAAGGAAATCAAGGACAAATATGGCGTGCACCACGTCGTCAATTGCCCCGACATCGACGCCGCACGGGCGATGATGGAGCGCTGCAACAAAATATCAGCGGGCGGCGACTCAACCGGCGGACTGGTGGAGATTGTGGCACTCGGTGTTCCGACGGGACTGGGCGAGCCGGTCTTTTACAAGCTCGACGCCGAGCTTGGCAGGATGTTAGGCATCGGCGCCATCAAGGCGGTTGAGGTCGGCGCCGGTATGGCCGTCAAGGATATGACCGGCAGTCAGGACAACGACCAGATGCACGCTGAGGGCAAAAGCGTGGTCTTTGACTCGAATAACGCGGGCGGCATTACGGGTGGGCTGGCGACGGGACAGCCAATCGTCGTCCGGCTTGCCGTCAAGCCGACGCCTACAATTGCAAAACCGCAGCACACAATCGACAAATATACGCTTGAGAACAAGCAACTGGCTGCGATAACCAGGCGGGACCCAACCATCACAGCGAGGATTTGGCCGGTCGCCGAAAACTACACGGCCATCGTTCTGCTGGACCACCTGCTTACACACTATGGCTATCAGCAGCTCAAGGACAAGATTTACCAGGACAAATGAAAAAGGCCCCGGCTTTTGCCGGGGCCTTTTACTTGCACCATTTCAGCCCTTTCTCCGGGGCTGCTTTTTTTACGGACCTATTTCGTGCGATGCCGAACAGGCAGAGTTGAGCGCGGCATCGTAGACGCAGACCGTCCAGGTATATCTTTGCCCTATGCCACCCCACTGGTCAACGTCCGCGTCATAGACAATGGTGCCGGCACCATAAGTCACCCGCCAACCACCAGGGGCCAAGCTTCCCATCGCACTCCCGTCTAAGTAGATTGGAACAGGAACCTTGGAGGTGCTGCTGAAGCGATTGTCACTGCAGATGAAGCGGATTTCAACATGAGTCCCGTCTACATTATCAGTGATGTCGGCCACATTGACCACGACCTTATGCCACCAGTCGTAACCATTGGTCTGGAACTGGCCGCTGTAGGTATTAACGTCGGCGGAAACGGTCTTGACGGTCGGCAAAAAGACAATCGCGGGCGCCGGCGCCGGCGCATCGGCGTCTCCGAGGTTGCCTACACATACTTCCCCCGACCAGCCGGTGATGTTATTGTATTTGTCACGAGCTCTGACCTGGTAACAATGTTGAACATTGGGGTCGAGACCCGTGGCTACATAGCAAGGGTCGGTCTGCCAGCCGCTGGTGATGCCGTTGGTTTCCGCGAACTGGTAATAAACCACGCCGCTGTCGTCGGTGGCCGTGGTCGCAACCATCGCCACTGAGGTGGTGGATGCGGCGTAAGGCTGAACGGCCCAGGTCATAGGATCAGGTGTGGGAGCGTTCGTCTCGGCACCCGGGGTAGTTCCAGTTGTCACATAGCGAGTAACCGACCAATCTGTCTCATTACCCGCAGTGTCACGGGCCTTTAGTTTGTACCCGTACTCGGCGATCGGCATAAGATTGACGTCCACATAGTTTTGGTCCGTCCGCCAGCCACTGTCGTTACAATCGCCGCTCTCGCACTTGAAGTAGTACTCAACATCGAGGCCCCACAGCATATCCTGCGTTTTTACGGCTCTCATAGTCACCGAATTGTTATCCCCGACACGAGGTTCGATTTCCCACTGGCTGGGGTTTGGCAGCGGCGGGAGGGTATCCCGCACCAGCCAGCAATCGGTTACCAAAGTTAAATCGTCCAGGCCAACACGAGTATCGAATGTCAGGTCTGCCCCGCCGCACCAATGGTTGGCATCTGCGCATCCTTCATTGAGCCAGGAGGCGGCGATG
>CAYUIL010000256.1:0-2327 GCA_964444715.1 uncultured Pirellulales bacterium
TCGTTGCACGGCGTGGCATTGAACCGGAAGCAGTCCTCGCAGTAGTCGTCGCGATCCCAGAAGAGGTCCGTGGAAAGCTCGGCCACGGACACGTTTATGTAGGCGCTGCCGTTGTTTTTCAGACGGAAGGGGTATGGAGAAAAGTCAGTAGTGTCATTGTTGGCTCCGGCGCTTATGCTTCCGAATTCAACTACATCCACTATCAGCTTTATATTGGCCTCAGCAAGCAGCGTGACGTTGGCGATGCCCTGCCCCTGCGTCTGGGCCATGCCCGTTATCTGCCTGGGCTTCTGGGGCGAGATGGAAAGCAGGCTTAATGTGCTCGCCATGCTTATTCCTACGGAGAGTATTACGAACACTGCGAGCAAGTTGTTCGTAACCTTCATAAGTTAATTATGTCTGGGTAGAAATAAAAATGGATTGCTTTACGATGACGTCGAAGCCTTGAACAGCACCGTTCCCACTTTATAGCCTGAAGGCTCTCCGCTGGGTGCCTGTATCCTGATGTCAACTTCCATGTACTGCTGATTATCAAGGTTGGAAAAGTTGAACACGAGGTTCGGCGGGTCTGTGAACAGGCTTCCGAAGCCGGCCACCTCTGCGTTCTGGGAAGGGGAGAAGTCCTTCCACGCGGTCCCATTGTATGATGTGTAGAATGTCGAGCCGTTGCTCGAAGCGTTGAACTGGAAGCAGCTCTCGCAGTAGTCGTCACGAACGTCCCAGAACAGGGCGCCGCTGTCTTCGGCGACCGACACGTTTATGTAGGCGCTGCCGTTGTTCATCACCAGGAACGGAGGCGGACTGTTGTCCTGCGTGTCGTTGATTTCCAGTGTCGAGATGGTGACGAAGTCGACGTAGTCGACGATGAGCTTTATGTTGGCTTCTGACGCCAGCGTGACGTTGGCGAGGCCCTGTCCCTGGTCTTGGGCCATGCCCGTCATGGAAAGCTGTATCGGGAATCTGGACATTATTATTGTCGTGGTGCTAAGGCTTGCCGCTAAAGCTATCATCACAAGCAATGAAATTGCTTTATCCGTGATTTTCATACGAACCTCACATTTTACGATGACGTCGAAGCCTTGAACAGCACCGTTCCCACTTTATAGCCTGAAGGCTCTCCGCTGGGTGCCTGTATCCTGATGTCAACTTCCATGTACTGCTGATTATCAAGGTTGGAAAAGTTGAACACGAGGTTCGGCGGGTCTGTGAACAGGCTTCCGAAGCCGGCCACCTCTGCGTTCTGGGAAGGGGAGAAGTCCTTCCACGCGGTCCCATTGTATGATGTGTAGAATGTCGAGCCGTTGCTCGAAGCGTTGAACTGGAAGCAGCTCTCGCAGTAGTCGTCACGAACGTCCCAGAACAGGGCGCCGCTGTCTTCGGCGACCGACACGTTTATGTAGGCGCTGCCGTTGTTCATCACCAGGAACGGAGGCGGACTGTTGTCCTGCGTGTCGTTGATTTCCAGTGTCGAGATGGTGACGAAGTCGACGTAGTCGACGAGGAGCTTTATATTGGCTTCTGCCGCCAGCGTGACGTTGGCTATGCCCTGCCCCTGCGTCTGGGCCATGCCCGTTATTGGCGAGACCCCGGGGAATTTGGACATTATAGTCATCGTAGCCGTCAGGCTTGCCGCCATGGCGACCAAAACCAATGCCGCAAGTACATTGTTTGAAATCTCCATTGTTTAACCTCCCTCTTCAGATGGCAAAAGATTAACTACTACCCTGCCTGCTGTCAGCTCGGGCGGCACATAAACCGAAACCTTCCCGGAGGTCTGCGATGTCGGCTCCCCGACCGGCGTTTCTTTGTATCCTCCCGACATCAGCGAACCCAGTGCGGCCAGAGTGCCCACAAGAGAAATTATCATAGTCAGTACAAGCAAGACAGCCAGAAGATTCCTACTCGTTGAACCCATAATACAATAATGTAGTAGATAACTATTTAAATATTTGATTTACAGCTTTTTCGGTTAGTTTGTTTCCAAGACAACTGAGGGCTTCGAATCATATGTCCCGTTGTTTTCGATTGTAATCTGCCGGGAGCCCCTGTTCATATTGAGGGCTCCTTCTAGGTCTAGGTGCTCATAGTAAAGTGATATTCCTGTGTTGTAATCCTTCCCGAGCCCGTAAGAAAAGCTTGGAAGGGGATGCTTCAGGAAGCTTCCCGCTTCTATGTCCCTTATTCTGCCGTCTATCGCCTTCCAGTCTCCCTGCGTGAAGACGAGGAAAACCTGTGACCCGCCAATATCCTGCTCCAGTGAGATGTAATGCGTCCCGCCTCCGGAGCCTGTGTCAATAAGCCTTGGTATTCTGCTGCCGAAAACGAGG
>CAYUIL010000256.1:2337-2880 GCA_964444715.1 uncultured Pirellulales bacterium
GGCATTGTCAAAGTATGAGGCCAGATAGAAATGCGGCGGCCTTCCGTACTGGTAATCAGCTGCCGATGAGTCAACCTCCCCCTTTCCCGGTATATAGACCTTGCCGGAATCGTCGCCGATTACAAGCTTCACATTGAACCTGTTCGTCATGAGCACAGCCAGGGTGTAGTTTCCGGGCCGGCTTGTGCACTGCGAGGAGTTGTCGCATGCCCTGCAGTTCCACCTGTAGCTGTCCGGCGGCATGGACTGCGAAAAGAGGTATGTGAAGTTGTATGTCCCGCTGGCTGAGAGTGCCGCCTGGTCATAAAGGTCGTTGGTGCTGTTCCACACGCTGATTGTCATGCCTGTGAGCATGTTGTCGTCGCTGGAGTTGCATGAGAAGTTGACATCATAAGCTGTGCTCACGTTCCCATTCGGCGGCTCCATCATGATTATCTGTGGCGGGAAGTCTACAAGGTAGCATGCAGCGCCTCCTGTTCCGGAGCCGTTTTCGTAGATGATGAAATCCTCTGGGGGCTGAAGCGAGCAGCTCACCACTTTTCC
>CAYUIL010000257.1:0-2861 GCA_964444715.1 uncultured Pirellulales bacterium
ACTGGGATATCTACACATCAACTTCGACCGACGGAACAACCTGGTCCGCCGAAAAAAGGATAACGGACTCCAACAACAACGAGGTCAACCCCGTTATAGCCGTCGACCGCTCTTCGCCTCCGAAAGCATATATCGCCTGGCAGGACGACCGGGCAGGCAACCAGGAAATCTATATAGCAAGTTCAAGCGATGGTTTTACGACCGTGACAACTTCAAGAATAACCTCCGACGGCTCCGACCAGATTTCACCGGCCATTGCGGTAAATGCCGCCAATACCGTCTATGTCGTGTGGGCGGATTCAAGAAATGGCTCAAGCGACATTTACGGAGCGGCATCGAATAGCGGGCCCTGGACCAACGTGCCGATTGTAACCAAGACGGCGAACCAGACAAGCCCCGCAATCGCCACAGAGGCCGCCGGCGCCGTTCTGCACCTGTTGTGGGTCGATGACACGGCCGGCAACAAGGACATATACTACGCGATGTCAAACGGCCTGCCGGCTACTGCTTTGACCGGAAGAAACGTTGTCGATGACAGCACCGGAGCCGACCAGTTGGCGCCAGCGGTTATCACTACGGGCAGTACCGGGGCTGGTCTTAAGGTTTCCGCCTGCTGGCAGGATGAGCGAAATGCCGCCAGCGGCGACGACACGGATTTGTACTTCGTCGAGGTCAGCTCCGGCAGCGGAACAAATATCTTTGTAGGCGACGATACTACAAATTCAAATCAAGCCGCTCCCGCAATAGGAATAGATGAATACGGACATCCGTATCTTGTGTGGGTGGATGACAGAAACCAGAATACTGATATCTACTACGCCGGCAGTAACTTCGTGCGCTCTACCTCGCTGGCCTCTCAAACTGTTTCCCCTTCCTCAGGCGCAACTATAGGCACCGACCCGGCAAACATAACCAGTGTGGACGACGTTTCTGTAGTAGTGCCGGCCGGAGCGTATCCTTGTGAGCTGAACATCACAATCACGAAGGTGGAGAATCCGCCAAAACTTCCGGTGCCGCTTTTCAGTTCTCTCTACGAATTCGGTCCGAGCGGAGCGAATTTCGACAAGCCGGTTACAATTACCATACCATACAGCGTCTCTGGTGACAGCCCGGCTTCTGCATACTGGTATAACACCCTGGTCAGTGCGCTCAGTCAACAGGGCATAACCGATATTGAGACCATTGTGATATCTCCCACTCTGCACGCCCTTCGCTTCAAGACGACCCACTTCACTCAATTCTTGGTTGGAGGCGCCAGCGGCGGCAGCTCCGGAGGAGGTGGCGGCGGCGGTTGTGCTCTCTCCTCGCCCGGGCAAGCCAGCTTCACTGAGTTCCTGTTGCCATATATCGGGCTGGCCGCAGTGATGACGATAATCAATCGCCGGGACAAACGAAATCGGGAAATACGCCGTGCCACAGGGAACGAGTATTAAAAAATACACAACCAGGGACTACGCTCCCGGCAAAGCAGACATCCCTGGTATGCTACCGGAGGAGGGACCTCCTCGTTATCCTTGCAACAGTTTAAGACGCCTGGATACGCCTCTGCTAACCGAGACAGTCCTGATAATGATTTCTGCAATCCTGGCGGTTGGGGTCTCTCGTCTGGGTTACTTCTCAACAATCAACTGGCTCGTTACTCCTGGTGTTTGGGTCGCCGCTGCGCTTATCCCAACAGTAATTAAAGGGAGGAAGCTGGCACAGATTGGCTTTGATATTAGTCATATTGAGGTATCCCTGCGATTACTCTCTGCCGTCTGTCTTGTAGTTTTTCCGGCGACATTTCTGTTTTTGTGGGCGCTCGACCTTTTCGGACTCGAACCGCCTTTGCGAACCGTGCTGCCTCCGGGACAGGGGTGGTTTACGTGGGTGCTTTACCAGTTTTTGTATGTCGCCGTGGCCGAAGAGGTCTTTTTCAGGGGTTACGTTCAAAGTAATGTGCTGCGGCTGACAGGCACTATCAAGTCCCTGCAACCCTGGACGCAGCAGTGGACAGGCATAGTTTTATCGGCTGCCTTTTTTGCCGCCGCCCATATTATGATTCAAGGTCAGATAATAGCGGCCCTAACAGTACTGCCCGGTCTGGTTCTTGGCTGGCTGTTTGCACGGACCAACTCGCTGTTAGCACCAATACTGTTCCATGGGCTTGCTAATACCTGCTATTGTTTGGTGCTGTTAATTCTGGCCTGAAGCAAGATATGCACACCCGCCCAGGATTGCATCCCATAGCCCTATAAAAAGACCCCCTGTAATGCCCGGATATATTTTAGGGCTTGGCAAGAGGTCCTGAGTTGAGTTAAGCACAATGGGCAATAATGACGATAAATTTGACATGGAGAACGTGTGTCCATATGAAAAAAGAGCATGAATTGTATATCCATAAGGCCTTAGGTTTAAGCAAGTTAGCACTTGCCATAGTGCTGCTGTTTGCTGTTGTCAAAGTGGTGATTATACCATTGCGAGGCACAACACCGGCATCGGTGTCCGGTGCCGAGGAGGTAGGCCCCGTAGAAGCTCCAAAACCAACAGATGTTACAACTCAAGATTATTCGGCTATTTTTGAGAGAAACATATTTGGCAATCCAGGGTCTTCTTTGGACGCAAAAATGTATTCACAGGGTGATTCTGTCGGCGGGCCGGGGCGGTCAGCAGGTCAGGAGCTTGGCCTGGTGCTGCTTGGCACTCTCGCTGGCAGTCCCGTGATTTCCCGAGCAATCATAAAGGACCTCAAGACCAACACCGTCGGCTTATACAGAGTGGGCGATACCGTGGCGACTGCCCAGATAGAGACCATCGACAAGGATGGTGTAGTTCTGCTCGACGGGGAGCAGAGGAAAATACTTAGTCTTTGGACCTCTGAA
>CAYUIL010000258.1:0-2856 GCA_964444715.1 uncultured Pirellulales bacterium
TCCAGGGGTGTGCTGCTGTAAATCTCATCCATATCCATAAGCGCTACTCCACGCCTATGATTCCACCGCTGGTCAGGTTCTCTGTAATCTTTTGCCCCGGCTGGACAACCAAAAATTCCTTCTCGTCCCACCGGCCATCCACAAGCCGCTGCATAAGGCCGCTGTCCCCTTTCAGCGCATCATAGTTCCAGCCAAGAAATTCCGCCGCCTTTTTGGTGAACTGTCTTTCCTGCTCGGCGTTGGCAAATCCCCAGTCGATATACGCCGCCCAGTTATATTCCCTCATCCAGTTTTGCTCTGTCTCCATCAGGTATTTAGCGTTGTCTTCGCCGAATTTCTCGACGTATTCCTTGAGCGTCCTCTCGAAACGTTCTTTGCCCGGCTGCATATCTGATTCTATCCAGCCCGGGCTGAACCAGTACACGCCCCGGTGATTGTCGAAGTATTCCTTGTATTTGTCCTTCGACCCCAGCAATAGCGTTATGCAATCGTGTCCCCTCGGCACAATTAGCGGTATCTTCGCCGACAAACCTACTATGCCGTTGCTGCAAAGACCGTATCCCAGAAGCGAAGCGTCATAGGGCTTGCCTTGTATGTCGGTCGTCGCATCGAGCGCCTTTTGAACCTCACTGCGCAGTTTTTCCGGCTCATTGTGCAGCCCCTGACGCATCACCGCGACGTCCACGATGTTTGGCGACCGTGCCGCACAATAATACGCCTCCCTCTGTATTACCTTGCAAACGATAAATTGCAGCCGCATTTGCGGCAGATTACCATAAGGAGATAAAAATATAAAGATTTGTGTCTCGGTGTCTTAGTGGTCTTTTTATTCCAAATCAAACGGCGTATTGTCCACCGGCTCGAACCAGCCCAGGTTCATCCTCGCTGACATCACACCGTAGACATTCATAACATCCATATTCGCCATCGGCTTCGGCTCAATATGCCCGTCCGCCCATCCAATATTCGCCAGACCATGATGCCTGAAATGAATCGACGGCGACGAAAACACCTTTTTGAAAACCTTGCCGTTAATCAGAAAATATGGCGGCTCTGCGAAGGAGTATTCGATATACCTGCCGGCCTCCACTGCCATCGCGCAATCCGCAAACATCAGCGTCTCCCGCGGTTTCTTTATCTCTGCAAGCCGGGCCGTCTCGGCGTATTGCTCGTTTCCCAAACCCGGGCACGACATTCGACTGCCGATATAAGTCATATTGTATCCATAGCCGCCGCAGCCCTTCTCAAAAGCCGACGAGGACTCACGGTCATCCGGTGAAAGCAGTTCCTCCGGACATTCCTTGACCTGACCGTCCGCGAGATAATCAGCCAAAGGTCCTTTCAACGGGTCGAAAGACGCGTCACCACTATCCCGAACTCCGTGCCACCGGTGATAACCACCTTGCAAGGGCCCGATTGTGAGCCAGTAGTCCTCAGCCGCGGGCACGCAAAGTCCGTCGTGGTCGTTCGAGTATTCCAGATTCACCAGCACAAGCTGCCGCAAATTCGACCGGCACACAATCGCTCTCGCACACGACCTGGCCGTCGTCAGCGCAGGTACCGACACCGCAACCACCACCGACACCGTCGATACAACCACCAGCACCTCCACCAAGCTAAACCCGCCACACAAACGGCGGGCAAGCCCTTGCCTGGTCTTATCCGTCATTCTTCGTCTCCCCAAATAATCAATTATCAATCTGTCTTCGCCTTCGGCTACGCCGGACAAGTCATCAATAATCAATTGCCCCGCCATTGTTCGACCCCCAGCCAGTCCTCGGCAAGCACCACAAAATCAAAAATATCCACAACCAAATCTTTGGGGCTGTTTATGTCGCATCGCGATATCCAACCGTCCTGGCCGAATTGCTTCTGCCACGCACGGGCCAAAATCACAAAATCCTCGAAGTCGACAATCCCATCCAGGTTAACATCGCCGCGGTATTGCTGAGGATGCAGAACGCCTATCGCTTCCAAATCGAACCCTCCACTGCCCCATGTCAGCCACGCATCGTAAATCGGATGGTCCGCGTCATAGTAGTCCCAGTCGGGCCACGAACAGGGGTCCACGTATTGAGTTGCCTCGTCCTTAAAATCGCCGCTGCCCGGTATGTCCACTATCTGCACATACACGATGTCGTTGAGGTCAACGCTTCCGTTCAAAACGTTCGGCTCATTCGCGAGGTCGTTCAAATCGAACGGCGTCCCCGTGCACTGCATAGAATTGTTGGGGTGCTTTCCCGCCAGATTGCAAATGTTCGTAATATCCACCGTCCCGAATCCTACAAGTCCGCTTGTCAACGACACCGATGGAAATCGTGCAAAAGCAACGCCGTCCGACGAGACCTCTGCATATCCCAACTCGCAAAAATACCTGTTGCCTATAACGCAAAAGCCGTTCTCAAACACGACAAAATCATAACCATTACCATCCCGGATATGATTCGGGTCGTTCGGCTCGCAGGGGTCGCCGAAAATAAGCGTAATCCACCCCGGCGCTACACCTTCGGCTATCTGTGTATCGTCGAGGTCCCCCAAGCTCACAATATCACAGACGTCCCCCGTCGCCGGCCCAAGTGCTAGCAAGGGGTTACTCCAGTTCTGGTCGACGCCCGGCGCCGGTTCATAACTGGCTACATCCGCTGCCCAGCCGCGAAATATCGGATTTATAACCGCATTCGGGTCGTTGGGGCTTGCGTGCTTCCAGTCCGGCCCGATGTATCCGTTTATCCCCGGCTCATTATATGGTCCTGCTCTCACAATCCGGCCAATACCCACCAAAACAATAAACACTATCAGCGCACTTACGCTTTTCATCATCCCTCACTCGCCTTTTCCCGATATTCAGCCCCCCGA
>CAYUIL010000259.1:0-2839 GCA_964444715.1 uncultured Pirellulales bacterium
GCATACCGCTTGTCATCAACGAGTTTATGGCCTCTAACAGCAGCGACAGCGATATAAACGACCCCTGTGGTGACTACGACGACTGGATTGAAATCTACAATAACAGCGATGTAAACATAGACCTTGCCGGTATGTATCTTACGGATAACCTCGGTAGCCCGATGGAATGGAGGGTTCCTTCCGGCTACCCATCACAGACGACGGTTCCAGCTTATGGCTTTGTAGTATTCTGGGCGGACGATGAAACGCCAGAAGGCCCGCTGCACACCAACTTCAAACTCTCCGGTAGCGGCGAGGAAATAGGGCTGTTCGACACCAATGGCAGCACCCCGATTGATACAATTGTCTTCGGTGAGCAAACAACCAATATCTCATACGGGCGATACCCGGATGCGGCTGATAACTGGCGGTTCTTCCCAACGCCAACACCCGGCGCGGACAACAACGGCCCTTACTTAGGCGAGATAGAAGATGTCGAGTTCAGCCATACGCGAGGTTTCTACGACGCGTCGTTTAGTCTTACTTTGGCCTGCACTACATCGGGCGTAAATATCTACTATACCACCGACGGTCGCAGCCCAGTCGTCGGCGAGGTAAATTCGCCGACAAGCAAACATTATACGACGCAGATTGCCGTCAACAGTTCAAAATGCATTCGCGCGGCTGCGATAAAGACCGGCTGGATGCCCTCGCCGACGGCAACGCATACCTATATTTTCGGGGCCAGCACCGCTATCAAATCAATGCCTGTCGTTGCGCTGGTCGGCGACCCCAGCCAGACGTTATTCGAGCCAAACGGCATTATGGCCATCGTCGGCGGTTATTATGATGGTGAAGGCATGTGGTGCTCGGATGGCCCGGACAGCTACAACAATCCTATTCACCGTGGGATTGACTACGAGCGTCCCGTGTCATTCGAAATCATCGACTTGAACGCCGGCACCGACCTACAGATGGACTGTGGTATCCGTGTTCACGGCAGCGACTACACGCGGCCGCGATACCACAGTGACAGCGACGACTGGCTTTCTTGTATGAGTGACCCTTGTGCTACTATATGTTGGATGAATTGGCCTTTCTTCAACACAAACAAGTTCAGCTTTAATCTCTGGTTCCGCGGCAGATACGGCGGGAATCGCCTCGAATACGCATTTTTCCCGTTTGTACCGGTTGAGCGTTACAAAAGTATCGCACTGCGAGCAGGGCATAACGATAACTGCGTCCCCTTTGTCAAAGATGAATGGGCCAGACGGCTGTTCAGGGAAATGGGAGGAATCCAGCTTACCGGCGCGTTCGCCAACCTATATCTCAACGGCGCTTACAAGGCATATTACAATCCCTGCGGTCGAGACGACGAAGAATTCTTTCAGGAATGGTATGGCAGCGATAACGATTTCGACGTCATTACCCAGTCGGGAGTCAGAGACGGCGATGACGTTGCCTGGAACGACTTCGTCGACCCCAACTACGGCTACATAAGCACCCACGACCTGTCGAATCCTGACTACTACGAGTATGTCGCCAGCAAGTTCGATATCGTATCGTTCATAGACCTCCTGATTCTTCAAATTCACATCGGCAACTTTGACTGGCCCAATAACAACTGGACTGTCCACCGCGAAAGGTCGGATAATGGCATATTCACATACTCCGTTTGGGACGCAGAGGGTATGGCTGAGGTGTGGTGGTTCAGCTCAGACAACGGCGTAACCTGCAGCAGCAACAGAATCGATGATACGGCATTTGAGGATTTTCCCAGCTACGAGTCGCCACCCAAGGGGCTTAACGGTGGGCCGTGGCCTATCTGTCGAATTTATCGCGCGCTGAAGGCCAATTCCGAGTTCAGACAGCTCTTTGCCGACCGCATACACAAACATTACCGCAATAACGGCGTCATGACCGAATCCCACCTGTTGGCAAAGTGGTGGGAGGTTTTCGGGGAGGTATCGTCAGTCCTGCCGTGGACAACATATTGTCCCACGAACTTCGTGCCAGAGGTCTTCCTGCCGGTCCGCGAGCCATACGTACTGGCGGCATTTGAAGAAAATGATTTATTCAACCGCGCTCTGGGTGCACCGGTATTCAACGTAAACGGCTCCTATAAGTTCGGCGGTTACGTATCCTCCAGCGACTTGTTTACAATGGCCGACCCCTGCAGCTCAGGAGGCACCATTTATTACACAATTGACGGCAACGACCCGCGCACCCCATATACAGGAGCCGTATCTTCCAGCGCTAATACATATTCCGGCAGCTTCACTCTCAATAAGAGCACCAATCTCAAGGCACGCATTTATAAGAGCAGCACCAGTAAATGGAGCGCACTTAATGAGGCGGTTTATGCGTTTCCGGATGTTTGTGATTCTCTGCGCATCACCGAGGTTATGTATCATCCGATGGACACAAACAATCCCAACGACCCGAATACCGAATACATTGAATTGAAGAACGTCGGCGGCTCTACAATTAACCTGAATCTGGTCCGATTAACCAAAGGCGTTGATTTCACATTCCCGGCCGTAACGCTTGCGGCAGAGCAGCACATACTTGTCGTCAAAGATATAAACGCCTTTGAGGCCAAATACGGCACAGGACGATACATCGCAGGCCAGTATGATGGCTCATTGGATAACGCCGGCGAGAAAGTCCGGCTAAAAGACGCCCTCGGGACAACGATTCAGGACTTTGATTACAAAGACGGCTGGCGTGAGATAACCGACGGCGACGGTTACTCGCTTACAATCGTCAATCCTGCCGATTCCAACGTCAATCACTGGGGTAATAAGGACTATTGGCGGGCAAGCGCATACATAAACGGCTCACCCGGCTGGGACGATTC
>CAYUIL010000260.1:0-2839 GCA_964444715.1 uncultured Pirellulales bacterium
GACGCTGAGGCCGTCGCTGCTGTAGCCGCCGCCGACCCTTACGTGAAAAACGATGCCAACGATACGATGGCTGGAGACCTGACGGTTAACAACCTTATCACAGCGGGGAACGTGGACGGGCGCGACGTGTCCACTGACGGTACGAAACTGGACGGCATTGCGACAGGCGCAGACGTAACCGCCGATAACGCGCCCAAGGCACATGCTACGTCTCACACAGATGGCACGGATGACATACAGGACGCTACCGCTGGACAGAAGGGGCTTGCCACAGCCGCCCAGATCACGAAACTCGATGGGATTGAGGCAACCGCCGACATAACCGACGCCACGAACGTCAACGCGGCGGGCGCGGTGATGGAAGCCGACTTCGACGCTACAACGTTCCTTTACGCGACTGACGACAACACGCCCCAGGTCAAAACCCCCGCCGAAGTGAGGGCTATTCTCAACGTGGAAGACGGCGCAGACGTTACGGACGCGACAAATGTAGACGCCGCTGGTGCCACAATGAACGCCGATGCTGACGTATCGGGCAATACGTGGGTACTGGACGAGGACGACATGGCCACGGACTCTGACGAGAAAGTACCCACGCAGCAGTCGGTCAAGAAGTACGTCGATGATAACGCTGGTGTTGCAGCGCATGATCTCCTATCGGCCACGCATGAGGACACGTCTGCCTCTGAGGTTTCACGCGGCTCGTTGGTTGTTGGAAATGCAACGCCTGCCTGGGAGGAATTGGTGGTTGGCTATGATGGCCAATACCTTCAGACCGATGGTACAGATACCTTTTGGGGTGCGATAGACGCAGGCGACATTCCTGACATATCGGCCACCTATCAAGCGGTCAGCGAGAAGGACGCTGCCAGCGGTTACATGGGACTGGATGGAGATGGCTACGGCAACTCTCCTCCTCAAGCCCATGAGCACACAGGGGCTGACGATGGCGGCGCTACGCTACAGCCAGACGTATTCAAGCTGCCAGTGCCCACCACACTCACGATTGATGCTGGTGAGATTACGGTTACGCAAGCTTATCATATCGTTCATGGCGAGGGCGACACAGACGATGTTTTGGATACCATCAGTGGCGGTGTGGATGGGCAGTTTCTCCTTCTGGAAGCTGATGGCTCGACGGAGATCACAATCAACGATGAAGGAAATATAGAACTCCCACACGCCATGCCATCAATACTTCTCAGCACCGCAGCCGAAGGTGAAGAGCAGATTTGGCTTGTTTACTCCGACGACAAGGGATATTGGGTTGTTCTAACGGCGTCCTTCCCTTACTTCTTACAGATTGTTGACACCCCAGATAACTACGAAGGTCAAGCAGGCAAGGTCGTCGCTGTCAACGATACCGAGGATGGGCTGGAGTTCGTCGCTGGCGGCGGAGGCGGCGGCGACTCCATTGAGGATGCCGACAGCGACACCAAGATTCAGACCGAAGAGTCCGAAGACGAGGACAAGATTCGCTTCGACACTGGCGGCACAGAGCGGATGGTGATAGATGGCAGTACCCAGCAACAGGTACGAATAGACGACTCGCTTCGAGTCACCGAGCGCATAGGTATAGGCACCCAACCAGCAGGAGTGAATGAACTTATCCATCTGCAGAGGGATATCAGCATCACCGAGGGCAACGCCTTCTACTTGAACTTCGCCGCACCCAACTACTTTCAGACAGAAGGCGTTGGTGCAGGTGCTGCCGTCGTGGGAAAGTTGACAGGGGCTGTTCTTGAGGATGCGACGATCCTCACCCTGCGTTCGCTATCGTTCCAGATTGCCTCGGGAGACATAGGCGGCAATGTTACAGAGATGGATGCCATCTACACTCAGGGGGTCTTCGCGGGAACAGGCACAGTCGCGGCCTTTCGCGGCATATACATCCCAAATCCTTGGGATGTTGGAGGAGCGCAAAATGTCACTCTTTCCTGCGGCATTGACATAGAAGACCCGACGGGTGCTGGTTCTTATTTCCCTATCTACAACTGCGACACGGGCATTGGTCTGAGGGTTGCCGACGTAACTGGTGCCACCACGAAATATATCGCCTGGCTTGGCGGGGAAACGCCTGCGTTGCGAATAGACGGCGACTACGGTGTGGCGAACAAGACAGCCTGTGTATTCGATATCAACGGCACTCAGTACCGTCTCATCAACGATTCAGGGACAGCTAAGTGGGAGGCAATTTGATGCCCATAACGCCAAACATTCAACAGAAATTGAAAGACTTCCTCCAGGCCGTAGCCGCCGATTCCCCCGTAATGACGGCCAAGATGCAAGCCCGCCTGGCCGTGATGAATGAACGGCGCATAGCTCATGGGGAGGCTGCGTGGTCAATGGCGGACTGGATATTGTTCATCCTCAGACGCACGGCGCTTCAGGCCGATATCTCCCTCCTAGAGACGGAGGCTCAGAAGGAGGAGCAAGCCGCCTCCGCGCAGCGTCTAGGGCAACGTATCAAGGACGGGGTTCAGGAATTGGAGGACACGCTTTAATGGCCGACGATTTCAGGCAGTGGGGCCTACAGGATGTTGACCGTATGAGTAAGCTCATGGCTGTCGAAGCCGCTTGGACGCGTGACCTGCGTCATAGCGAGACGGAGGACATAGAGAACGAGCGGGCAAGGTGCGCCGAACTCTCGGAGGCCCTGTACCTGTTCAACCAGGAGCGGCTGGTAGGCAATGGGGGGAACTTCTTCGAGATAGCAGAGGAGCCCCCGCCGATTATTCTGGATGCCGTGATCAAGGACGGAGCATTTGTCAGCCAAGTTCTCAGCGCAACGATCCCAGCTTTGGGCCATGGCGTTACCTGGCTCCAGATGGACAGCAAA
>CAYUIL010000261.1:0-2825 GCA_964444715.1 uncultured Pirellulales bacterium
TTTGAGCACACCAGATATGCACGCGAAGAAATCGAGGATGCAGGGGCATTTGAGCCAGTAGATGACCTTTAGCCCCTCTTTGCGGTGCTCCAGCACCCCTGCGGCAACCATCAGCGATAAATGTCTTGAAACATTTGAACGTTCAGCCCCGATATGCCCGGCAATCTCACAGACGCATTGCTCGCCATCTTTTAGAAAATCGATGATTTCAAGGCGCAAAGGATGGCCGATTGCCTGCGCAATCCGGGCTTGTTTTTGAAACAGCAGTAGTTTTCTCGAATCAGGCATATTTGTCTCCCAACTATATTACTATGTGATTATATACTCACATAGTATAGAGTATGTTCAGACAGATCAAATGCTTTTTTTTAGTATTTTTTTCGCAGGCGGGCGGGGGGGATTTTGAGTAAGCCGCGATATTTTGCGATTGTTCGGCGGGCAAGTCCCGTAATACCCGCCTCTGCAAGCTTTTCTTTAATCTGGTCGTCGCTTAGCGGTCTGGATTTGTCCTCCGCGTCGATTATTTCCTGCAATTTGGCCCTAATCGCCTCCCAGCTTTTTTCATTTCCCTGCGTGTCCTCGATGCCGCCGCTGAAAAACTTCCGAAGCGGCAAAATTCCCCACGAACACTGCATATATTTGCCCGCAACCGCACGCGATACCGTGGCGATATGCACCCCGACGTCCTCGGCAACCTTGGCCATCGGCAGGGGTTTGAGGTAAAGCTGACCCCTGTCGAAAAACCCCCTCTGCCGATTGACAATCGAGCGGGTAACCTTAAGCAGCGTGTTTTTCCGCTGCTGCACCGCGTCTATTATCCACTGGGCCGAGCGAATGTTGTTCTGCAGAAATTGTTTCGCTTTTTCGCCTGCCTTGTCGCTGGCGGCCATTTTGACGTAGTCGTCGCTTATTCGCAGCCGGGGCAAACCATCCTCCGCCAGTCGCACCGTATATTCGCCGGTCTCGTCGGAATAATCCACTATCACGTCGGCGGTAATCGCGTGATTATGGTTTCTGCCGACCTGCAATCCGGGCGAGGTGTCTAATTTGCTCAGCCGTTCGATTGCGCGGTTAAGCTCCTCGATGGAACAATGCATCTTCTTTGCTATCTCAGGCAGGCGGTTCTCTAACAGCTCGTCCAGGTGGCCGGCGACAAGGGCCCTCTCGAAGCTCATATCTTCTTGTGGTGAGCTTGCCTGCCCTCGAATGTCGTCGTCGGGGGTCGAATCCACGCCGGATTGGCCAATCTGAATCAGCAGACACTCCTTCAGGTCGCGGGCGCCGACGCCGGGCGGGTCAAGTTTCTGGATAAGCTCAATTGCCTTTTGCAAATCCTCCAACCCAAAATCGGTCCGGTCCTTGCTGTGCAACTGCTCCAGGCGGACCGACAAATACCCCCTGTCGTCGATGTAGTCGATAATCATGCTGCCGGCCCTTTTCACGGGCTCGTCCGCCTCGACTAATCGCCACTGGTCTTCAAGATAATCATGCAGCGATTGTGGCGGCGCGGCAGTGTTGTTCATTGCCGCAAGTTTCGGGTCCGGTTCGTCCGGCTGCGGCCGCGAAAAACCAGCGTCCTGCTCGATGTAGTTCCGGAACTCCTCGTCCAGCGTATCATCCTTTCTCTCCTGCTCTTTGGACTCGGTTTGCACCTCCGGCTCGGTCGCCGTCTCAGCGGGCGCCTCCTCCGGCCCCGATGACTCATCCATCTCCAGAACAGGATTACTGTTCAGCTCCTGCTCAATCCTTTCCTGCAGCGCTAATATAGGAAGCTGGAGTATCTCCATCGACTGAATCATATGCGGAGCCAGCTTCATTTGCTGCTCCAGCCGCATTTGTCCTCGCATTTCCAGCTTCATCGAGACACAGTCCAAAATGCCTTATAGTGGTTTGCGCTAATTGCCTATTTTACCCTATTATAACAAATCGCAGGGCAAGATTTGGCAAGATTCTGACGCGACCCTGCCCTGAGCCGCCAGTGGTGAGCGGAGTCGAACCAGGTCGAAGGGTCAAAATCACCAAAATTCACAGCCAAAAAGGTTGACAGAAGGCGTCCCCTAAAGTATACTGATTATATGGTGCGGCGGGGTCGTTTAGTTATAATATCAGGGCTTTTAAGGAGTCAAACTATGCTAAAAGAAACCAAATCTATCTGCCGTGGCGGAAAGGGCTTTACCCGCCGTTTGTTTGGTGGGTTTACCATCATTGAACTGCTGACGGTGATGAGCATTATCATCATCCTGATTAGCTTACTTGTGCCGGGCCTCAACAGGGCCAGGAAGTTCGCAAAGGATATGTCCCAGAAGGCACAGTTTTACGACATAGGCAAGGCGTTGGCGGATTATCGAAACGACCATCAGGATGAGTATCCGGACTCGAACCGGCTCGACTACGACAGCCCCACCAGATTCCCATATTGCGGGGCGATGAAGCTTTGTGAAGCAATGGTTGGCCAGGATGGAATGGGATTTAATCCGGACTCAAGGCTTCTGGCCTCCGGGCTTGACTCCGGTGGGGTTGCAATGTATCTGTTTGACCTGTGCGTGAAGACGGAGCCGGCGACTATTGCAGCAACCCCGGCCCTGCAACAGAATATCAGGAAGAGGATTCGATACCTCGAGAATCTAAAAACCAAGGCGGTAAGCTTGGCCATGTTATACGGAACGGCTCGCGCAACGACTTACAGTTCTGTAGGCGTTAACGCGGTTTTGACCGACGTATACAACCGGGCGGCGATTGATATTGCGGCTTGTCCGGAATTAGGCGGCGAGAAGGTCGGAATGCCCATCCTGTATTACAAGGCAGACGTCCGCAAATACAGTTTA
>CAYUIL010000262.1:0-2820 GCA_964444715.1 uncultured Pirellulales bacterium
GCAATCCAAAGGATTTATCGAACCGGCTAAATGGCGTGAATTCTGCTGCGAGACTGTTCCGCTTGTACGTATGAGCAAATTTACCTGGATAAACAGCGAAACTTTTACCGCCAAAGCCGAAGTCGCACACTACGGCCCGTCCGACCTCAAAGATGCTGTTGCTGTCTGGACGCTGCGCGACTGCAAAGGGCAAACCCTGACCTCAGGCCGCCTGCCTGCCAAAAACATCCCGCAGGGTTCCGTTACTTCCCTCGGTGACATTAACATCACGCTGAAAAATTACGCCGCACCGACCAAGTTGACTCTTCAGCTTGCGCTCGACGGCACGGCCTTCACGAATTCCTATCATATATGGGTATATCCTGATAAAGTCGATACAGCACCCGGCAACGTAATTATCAGCCGAGCATTAGACGATGCCACTCGCGAAGTGCTTGCCTCCGGCAAAAGTGTCCTGCTGCTGCCCAAGCTGACTGAGCTCAAAAACAGCGTGCAGGGAGCCTTTGCGCCCGACTTCTGGAATTATGGAATGTTCGAAAAACTGGCCGAGGAAAGGAATAAGCCTGTCGCCCCGGGAACGTTAGGTATGCTGTGCGACCCGAACCATCCGGCACTTAAAAATTTCCCATCGGAATTCCACAGCAACTGGCAATGGTTCAACCTGCTTCAAAACTCTCGGCCGATAATCCTCGACTCGATGCCCACCGGATACCGGCCGCTCATTCAGGTCATCGACAACTACGAGCGGGCGCATAAACTGGCAGCAGCCTTCGAAGTGAAGGTTGGACCTGGTAAATTGTTGGTTTGTTCGATAGACCTGCCTGGACAACAAAACAAGCCGGAGGCCCGGCAGTTATTGCACAGCTTGCTAAAGTATATGAACTCTGAGCAGTTTGCTCCGGCTGTGGCGGTGGACGCTGCAGTCGTTGAACACATTGTTTTCAGTAACACAGTTGAAATGAATAGCAAAGGCAAATAAGAATTATCATGTGATTTATTTCTGGAGCTAATCGAAATGTGGAAGATTTTCAAGATGAATAAAATAGTAATCGTTCAGTTAGCAATGATGCTGGTGCTTGTTTCGTCTTGCGAACCGGTGAAAAAGTCCAAGCCGATTCTACCTGAAGCAACTACCGGACGACAGGTGGTGAACTTCAACCGCGATTGGAGATTTGCCAGAAGAAACCACCCGGGGGCCGAGGCACCGAAGTTTGACGACTCGCAATGGGAAAAAGTGCGTCTGCCGCACGACTGGGCAATTTCCGGGCCATTTAACCCCAGAGAAGATGGCTACGCCGGAAAACTGCCTTGGAAAGGCGTGGGTTGGTATCGAAAGACATTCACGCTCGATAAGGCAAGTAAAGGTCGGCGGGTGTACTTCGATTTCGATGGTGTGATGGCGTTTCCGAAGGTCTATGTTAACGGCAAACTGGCCGGCGAGTGGGATTACGGCTATATGTCATTTCGTGTAGATGCTACAAAGTATGTCAAGTTTGGCAGAAAAAATGTGATAGCGGTTCGGGTTAATACGACCAGGCATGGCACACGATGGTATCCCGGCGCGGGTATTTATCGCAAGGTAACGATGACTATCTGTGAGCCGGTGCATGTTGCGCATTGGGGCACGTATATAACTACGCCTGAAGTCAGCGATGACTCGGCAACAGTTCGTGTGCAAACAACCGTTAAAAATCATCTCAATAAAAAATCAAATATCGATGTCGAGGTTGTTTTGCTTGACCCTAACGGCCAGCAGATAACGATGGGTAATAAGAGCGATACTATACCGGCTGCCGGCTCGGACGAGCTTGACCAGTCACTCGTGGTTGCCAATCCTCAGCGATGGGACATTACCAGTCCGAAGCTATACACTGCCAAAACAATCATTCACATGGGCGATAAGATTGTAGATACAGACATCAGCACCTTTGGCATTCGTACGTTCAAATTTACCGCTGATGATGGATTTCATCTCAACGGCCAGCGAGTACAGCTTTATGGTGTTTGTCTGCACCACGACCAGGGACCTCTTGGAGCAGCATTTTATACTCGGGCTATGGAGCGTCAGTTGGAAATAATGCGCGATATGGGCGTCAATGCCATTCGCACCAGCCACAATCCGCCTGCGCCGGAACTGCTTGATTTGTGTAACCGGATGGGATTCGTTGTTTGGGACGAGTGTTTTGACAAATGGGACGCTACAGCCGACCGTATCAAAAGCGGGCCGCCGTTGGAAGAGCACGCTGAAAAACAGCTTCGAAACCTTGTTATGCGAGACCGCAATCATCCCTGTGTCGTCGTCTGGTCCATCGGTAATGAGATAGGAAACCAGCCTCGAACCAGAGAAGGCAAGTCACCGGAACGCGTGAAGTTTATGAGTGATTTTGTGCGCAAATACGACCCCACGAGACCGGTAGGGATGGCCTGTAATGTCCCGGAGACCGCTAACCAACCTATCCTTGACGCACTGGACCTAACCGGCTGGAATTACGGGCGACACTATGACAGGTATAGAAAGCGCTACCCCGACAGGCCTATCATTTACAGCGAGTCGGCCTCAGCCCTGAGCACGCGCGGCTTCTATGAACTACCATTTCCAGAATTAAAAACGCAGTATTCGGAAAAAACTCAGGTTGATTCCTACGACCTTAATGCAGCACCGTGGGCGGATATTCCCGATGCTGAGTTTCAACTGATGAAGAAAGATAACTTTGTGGCCGGTGAGTTCGTTTGGACGGGCTTTGACTATCTGGGTGAGCCGACGCCTTTTTCACACGATGCACGAAGCTCGTACTTCGGCATTGTGGACCTCTGCGGTAT
>CAYUIL010000263.1:0-2817 GCA_964444715.1 uncultured Pirellulales bacterium
GCAGCCGGTTTGTCCCCACCAGTTGGCAAGGACTGCAAAATCAGGCAGGTCAACTCGGCCGTTACCGGTCAGTTCCAAGCCGTTAACATCGCCGTAATCGGTCTGAAGCCAGTGGGAGGCGAAGAAAGAGAAGTCAACGAATGTTACGCCATCAGGGCAGAGGTAATCGGCTGGCGGAACCTGCCAGATAAGTTTTGGATAACTGGTGATCTCGCAGATATGCCAGACGTCGTTGAAATCCCAGCCAGCATTGGCAAATGTTGAATACATCATCATTTGTTCCGTGGTCAGGCCCGTGCCGCCTGCGCTGGTCGCCTGGCCACTTGTATTGACGTCCCAGAACGAATTATTGACTGTGATGGGGCTAAAAGTATATCCTACCAGGCCACCTGCATACCCGCCTGTGGATGTAACGGGACTGTTTGAAAAACAATTCGAGATTGTGCCCGGATGGTTTCCGACACCAACCAAACCTCCGACGAAATAATCACCGCGTACAATCGTGTTTGCATAACAGTTCTCAGCAAGAGCATTAGGCCCAGAGACCCAAGCTACCAAACCTCCTACGCTGGACTTTCCATAAACCGATCCGCCTTCCACGAAACATCGGGTCATTGTAGCGCTGAATATTGCACTGGCTAATGTGCCAACATTTCTACCATTAGGTTCATTGACATCGGGATTAATAAGCCCGAGTTCTTTTACAACAGCGTTGGGACCGTTAATCACTCCCAAAAAACCATGCTCAAACTCCACTTCCGTTGAAATTTGCTTAAAGTTGATAATTAGATGGCCATTACCATCGAAGACACCTGTAAAAGGATTGTCATAAGAACCGATTGCACTTGTGTCAGAGTAATTAACGTCTTTCATATCAATGTCAGCAGTCATCTTGAAGTGACTATCCCACAGACATGGGATCCAGCCAAGGGCATATATTTGTCCGGCTTTGTCAACCAGATATGGGTCACCGGCAACGCCAGTGCCTTTGTCAAAGAACATTTCCAGCTTAATTGGCTTTCCTGCCGTGCCCTCCCACACCAGCCGGGGATAATCCATCCCCTCATCAATCACCCAGTTACTGTCAGAATCACAGGCCCAGGAGCCGTACCGCCACATCTCCTTCATCTGTGTCGTCGTCAACCCCCTGCAGTTGCTGGCATTCCCCAGTGGTCCACTTGGGCAGAAGTCGTTCGTTCCGAGCATATCATCAGTGCCAGCCGCGTTGATGTCAAAGAAGCAATTCGCAATATTACCTCTAAGGCAGCCAACCAGCCCACCACCTTCACACAAATGACACATATATGTCGCTGAATAACAGTTTTTTATAGTGCCCGACATATTTACTCCGACAAGCCCTCCAACTGGAAGAAGTATTGGACCAGGTGCATTAATCCTTTCGATGGCAGATCCCACCGAATAGCAGTCAACCACGGCTGAACTCAGATTGTATCCAACAAGCCCTCCTCCGTAACGCTCACAAAACATATTCGTATCAGCAAAGCACGCCGCGACACTGGCATTGTCCTCGTTGCGGCCAACTAAACCACCTACACAGTAATTACCCGAAACATTGGCATCGGCAGAACATTCCTCTATTGCTGCATAATAACAATTGTACCCCACGAGACCCCCTATGTATGCACCATCACAGTAGTATAAATTACAATGGCCTTGAACTGTTCCGGAAAACCGGCACCTTATTATCGTGCTGTTCGGACCTTTGTTATAACCTACCAGTCCGCCAACGCTCTCGTAGCCTGAGACAAAGCCCTCCTCAATGCGGCAATTCTCAATTGTTCCGCCCTCCGAATAACCTGCAATCGCGCCAACGTAATTGCCGTTGCTGCCGGCGTTGACATTCGGCTTAAGCATAAACAAATTAATCAGATGCCCATAAACCACGCCAAACATCCCGATGTAGTTGACAGCACCCGAGTTGTAAGTGAAATTTAAGATTGTGCAGCCGTTGCCGTCGAAGACGCCACTAAATGGTGTAGTTGAGTTCGGGCCGATGATTTTGAATTGTGTGCCGGTGTATTGGGCGAGGTTGATGTCACTGGTCTGGATGAAGCATTTGTTGAAGTCCTCGGGGTGATTGCCGATGTCGTTTAGGTCTTCGGCTGTTGCGATTTGGTATGGGTCGTTGGCATCACCGGAGCCGCCGGAGTATTTGGCTATACAGGGAGAGACCACGGTAAGAATCAGAAGCGTCAAAACAAGCTTCTTCATAATAAAACCCTTTATCCCCCAGCCATAATTCAGGCGATATTATATCGAATGATGAGCCGAATAGCAAGGGGAAAATATTGCCGTTCGAGGAACCATGAAGACGAACCGGCGGTAATCTCGCAAAAAAATAGCTGTGTATCCGTGATGGATACACAGCCACTAACCTGTTTTGGTAAGGTTAGGAGGAATCGTATTACTTTTTACCAGTCCGCCTCCGGTGGGTCATCCATTGGCCTGGCGTCCTGCGATTGCTGTTCATTCTCCGGCGCCCGAGCGCCTGGTTTACAGCCACGCATCGGTCTGCATTGGCCAGCCGGTGGTTCCCAGGCGCCCATACCGCCGCGGCCACAGGGTCTTTGACAGGGTGGTCCGCCTTGCCAACCGCCACGACCCGCAGGGCAACAGCCGCCCACACCCCGGCCATGATGCCGGCCGGGACCAGCCATACCCCTGGTTCGACCTTGCTCACCACAAGAGCCGCGGTGCGCTCGTCGATGCCATTTGTTAAATTTGGCGAACTCACGCATTTTTTCTCTGCGCTGCTGCATCTTTTTGATAATCTCGCCCATTTTTCCCCTGTCGTTG
>CAYUIL010000264.1:0-2789 GCA_964444715.1 uncultured Pirellulales bacterium
GATGAGCGTGAATGCTTTGCGTCTTGTCATAATGACCTCCAGTTAAAGTCAAATAGAAAGCCAGCAATACAATAGGTTCATAACAATATAATTAACATATTTGCCTGGGAATTGCAAGAGTATAAAAGATTTTTTTTGTGCATTTCGTGATAAGTTTTTCATCTGGTCATACCTTGCCTGCCCCCCTCAAGCCAGCGGTGCGCTGGGACTGCCGTTGACTATCACCACCACGCCGGTTACAATTCCTTTTGGAAACTGGGCTTAACCTGTTCCGGCTGAAAAATGAACGAACCGCTGGCACTAACGAATCTGGCCGTCGTCGCCCTGACGGTGTATTTTTCCTACAGAGGGTTTGTCGACCCATCATTTCTGCGCCGACACCTGTTCAGCACACGGTCGATTTTAGACAACAGACAGTATTATCGGCTCCTGTCGAGCGGCGTTTTGCACGCCGACTGGATGCATCTGATTTTTAATATGTTCAGCTTGTATTCATTCGGCAGTGCCGTCGAGCTGCTCTTCGGACGGGTAACGTTTCTGGCGACCTATCTGGCGGGAATTGTCGGAGGAAACATCCTTGCCCTTGTTCTTCACCGAAATGATGATTACCGCGCGCTGGGGGCCTCAGGCGGCGTCTGCGGAATCATCTTCGCCTGCATTTTTCTGCTGCCCGGCACCTCAGTTCAACTCTTTCTTATTCCCATTCCCATCCCCGCTTACATATACGCCGTCCTTTTTATGCTCTTTTCATACTACGGCATACGCAGCAAAAGGGGCAATATCGGCCACGACGCTCATCTCGGCGGCGCAATTATAGGCCTGATTACGGCAACGCTCCTTCATCCGTCAATCGTGCCGAATAACCCGGTGCTTTATCCGGTAGTTATGCTGCTGGCGGTATCGCTTCTGGCCTTTTTGTATATAAATCCGATTCGGCTTATCAGGGCCTGGCAATCCAAACGAAACAGGCCCCAGGACGACGAACTATTCACCTTCAGACGGTTTGATAGTGATGCCGGCGATGACCAATAAACTCAGGGCCGGACATATCGTTTTGCTTGTCATCAACGTCGGCCTGCTGCTTGCCTTCGGCACGGTCTTTCTGCTGAAAAAGAATTACGAGTTCGTCATTTACGTCGGCGTCATAGTTGTTTGTCTGGCACTTGTATGTGTGTCATTTTTCCGGGTCCGCTATTCCTATGCGACATTGCTCGGCCTGACAATCTGGTCGCTTTTGCATATGGCTGGAGGCGGGGTTTACATAAACGGTATCCGCCTCTACGAGATAATCCTGATTCCTCTTTCGCAAACTTACCCAATCCTGCGATACGACCAGGTTGTTCATATATTCGGATTTGCCGCGGCTACACTGACGATGTTTGACCTGCTTCGGCCATTACTCAAAGAGAACCTTCAGCATTTCGTAGCGTTATCGATAGTAGTCATTATGGCGGGTCTCGGTGTCGGCGCTTTTAATGAAATCGTCGAGGCCTTGGTTGCCGCAACCGTTCCTTCCTCCGGCGTCGGCGGCTACGTCAACACCGCCCTCGACCTCATCTCCGACCTCCTCGGCGCAATCCTTGCTATGGTGTTCATCAAATGGCGGTATCTTATGTGTGATACTCGGCGTTGATAGTAACGTAGCCCTTGCTGAGGTCGCAGCCATAGCAGAAATCGCTGTGTTTGCCGACGCCCAAGTCAACCGTTATTGTATGGCTGGTCTGAGAGACAATCCTGCTCGCCTTTTTGCGGTCAAAATTTGTCGGTGAGCCGTTTTTGAATACCGCTAAGTCGTCAAGTTTACAGGACATCTTTTGCGGATTGAGTTTCACGCCGGATGAGCCGACGGCACAAATTATTCTGCCCCAGTTCGGGTCGCCGCCATTTACGGCGCACTTAACCAAATTATAATTTGCCACCGCCCTTGCCGCCTTTGCGGCATCGGCTGCTGACGCGGCCCCTTTGACAACAACCTTAAACATCCGCGTCGCACCCTCAGCATCAAGTGCCATCTGCCGAGCCAAATCCTGGCACAAACCGACAAGGGCCTGAGTGAACTTCTTATATTCAGGAGACCGGCTGACAATCAATCGATTGCCCGCCAGACCCGATGCAAGAATTATGGCGGTATCGTTAGTGCTCTGATGACCATCGACGGTCAACTTGTTAAGCGAATCGCCTATCGCAAGTTTAAGGGCCTTTGCCAATAATGGCTTCGTGATTGCGACATCGGTCGTAATGAAGCACAGGGTCGTCGCCATATTAGGCCCAATCATCCCCGCTCCCTTGACCGTCCCTGCTATCGTAACTTTTTTCCCCAATATTTTGATTCGCCGACAGGCCAGCTTGGGTCTTGTATCGGTTGTCATTATCGCCCTGGTAAAATTCATCCCCGCCGATTCGGAACTTGCCAACTCTTCTACCGCTTTCTTAATACCGGCAATTGCCTTCTCAATCGGCAATTGCTCCCCAATGATCCCCGTCGATGCAACGAGGACCTCGTGCGGGTCAACCACAATGTGGCCCGCCGTCTCCGCGCACATCGTGACTGCGTTGCGAATCCCCTTTTCATCCGTGCAGGCGTTGGCGTTTCCGGAGTTGACGACGACCCCGAAAATAGCCACGCTTTTAATATGCTTTTTACTAATTTGCACCGCCGCAGACGTGATTTTGTTTGTCGTGAATACCCCCGCCGCATTAGCGCCAATCGGACAGACAATCAAACCCAAATCCTGCTTGCCCGATTTTTTTATACCGCACTTCACCCCCGCCGCCAAAAATCCCTTCGG
>CAYUIL010000265.1:0-2775 GCA_964444715.1 uncultured Pirellulales bacterium
CAAAATTGCCGCTCTCCAAAAGCACTAAAGGACGCAAATCAGGCGGGATAACCGGAACCACCTCAAGCACCATCCACTCCGGCTTATTGCTGCTGCTCTTTATTGCATCCATCGTCTTGAGCCGCTTGCTCAGATCTCTCATCCGCTGACTGCTGGTGGTCTTGCCAATCGCGGCCCGCAACTCCGAACTAAGCGCATCCAAATCAAGTTTTGCCAAAAGTGCCTTTATGGCCTCTCCCCCCATCAGCGCCTTGAAACAGTTTCCATACTTGTTGCCCGCCTCGCGGTATTCCTCCTCGGTAAGCAACTGCCCGAGCTTGAGCGGACTTTCCCCAGCGTCGATGACCACATAGTCCTGATAGTAGATTACCTTCTCAATGTCCGACCCTTTCATCCCCAGAACCGTGCCTAAATGATTTGGAATGGTCTTGAAAAACCATATATGAACACACGGAGATGCCAAGTTGATATGCCCCATCCTTTTACGTCGAACCCTGCTGTGTGTTACTTTGACGCCGCAACGGTCACAGATAATGCCCTTATACTTGGTGCCCTTATACTTTCCGCAGGCACACTCCCAGTCCCGCTCCGGCCCGAAGATGCGTTCGCAGAAAAGCCCGTCTTTCTCAGGCCGGTACGTCCGGTAGTTGATTGTCTCGGGCTTTCTTACCTCCCCGAACGACCAGCTTCTAATATCGTTGGGACCGGCAAGCGAAATCTTGACCGAACCGTAATCATTTATCCGATCATAGATATTGCTTATCATTTATCTTTGACTCCTTAACGGCCCTATTGCCCAAAAACCTTTAAGGGTCTATCCCGACCCTCTGTTAACCTCACAAAACCGTTGTGCCTAACCGCTTTTTCTCAAGCTGGATGTTCAAACACAGCCCTCTTATCTCATTGCATAGCACGTCAAACGAAAGAGGCGTCCCCGCTTCGAGCGTGTTCTGTCCCTTCACCATCGACTCATATATCTTGGTCCGCCCCTCGACGTCGTCGCTCTTGACGGTCAGCATCTCCTGAAGCGTATAAGCCGCTCCGTAACCCTCGAGTGCCCAGACCTCCATTTCGCCGAACCTCTGCCCGCCCGTCCGGGCCTTGCCGCCCAACGGCTGCTGCGTTATCAAACTGTAAGGACCCGTCGAACGCGCGTGAATCTTGTCGTCAACAAGGTGGTGCAGCTTCATTATATAAATATACCCAATCGTCGCCTGCTGGTCGAACGGCTCTCCTGTCCGCCCGTCATACAACTGCGCCTTCAGCGACTTTGGAATGTTCACGAAAAGCTCATCATCAGCGGGCGGCTCATTTTTCTCCTTAATCTCGCTCTTTCGCCGCTTCATTAGTTCATTGGCCTCTTCTGTCAGTTGCCTGATGTCGTGCTCCTTGGCGCCGTCGAAGACAGGCGTAATCGCCGTAAAGCCCAGCGCCTTCGCCACCCAGCCGAGGTGCGTCTCGAGGATTTGCCCGACGTTCATTCGGCTGGGCACGCCCAACGGGTTGAGCAGAACGTCAAGCGGCGTGCCATCCTCCAGAAACGGCATATCCTCCTCGGGCAATATCTTCGCAATAACCCCCTTGTTCCCGTGACGACCAGCAATCTTATCCCCAATCGACAGCGTCCGCTTGGTCGCAACACACACCTTGACCATCTCTATCACGCCGCTGGGCAGCTCGTCGCCGTGTTTTAGTCGTTCGATTCGCTTCTTCTTCTCTTTCTCCAAAACCCTCACCTTTTCGAGGAATTTTTCCGCAAGCTTTTCTACCTTCTCACGCATCGCCGCCGGCTTGACCCACTTGATGTCCCAGTGCTCGACCTGCTCGTAAACCACCTCGTCGTCGTCGCTGACGCCGACTTTTTGCTTGGTGGATGGGTCAATAGCATCGACCTCAAACTTCTCATGTATCGCGGCTATCATTTGCCTGAAGATTGTGCACTGCTTGGCCCTCATTTCCTTTTCATACGCTCTTATCTGGCTGGCCAGCACTTTCTTGCCCTCCTCGCCGCCTGACCCGCGCCGCACAAACCGCTCGGTCTTAATCACAACCCCCTCATAGCCGTTCGGCAGCTCAAGCGAATCATTCTTCACATCTTCACCAGCTCTGCCGAATATCGCATGCAAAAGCTTCTCCTCCGGCGTAAGCTCGGTCTTGCCCTTCGGCACCACCTTGCCGACCAGAATATCGCCCGGCAAAACCCTCGTACCCTCACGCACCACCCCGTGCTCATCGAGGTTCCGTAACGCCCTCTCCCCGACATTGGGGATGTCGTTTGTAAACTCCTCCTTGCCTAAAGGCGTCTCGCGTATCTCGGCGTCAAATTCATTGATATGAATGCTTGTGAAGCTGTCGTTCTTGACCAGCCGCTCGCTGACAATTATCGCGTCCTCAAAGTTGAACCCCTCGTATGACATAAAACCCACCAGCACGTTTCTGCCCAGCGCCAGCACACCCTCCACGGTCCCCCCGCCGTCCGCTATCACCTGGCTTTTCTCAACCTTCTGTCCCGGCTTGACGACCGGCCTCTGATTCAGGCAAGTCCTCTCATTTAACCCGAAAAACTTCTCCAGTTTGTACTCATCCGTAAGATTGATGACGACCCCGGTGGCGTCGACGTCGGTGACCACCCCCGCCTTCTGCGCACGAACGGCCATACTCGAATACCGCCCCGCCACCTCTTCCATCCCCGTCTGCACCAGCGGCACCTCAGCCCTCAAAAGCGGCACCGCCTGCCGCTGCATATTCGACCCCATAAGCGCCCTGTTGGCGTCA
>CAYUIL010000266.1:0-2774 GCA_964444715.1 uncultured Pirellulales bacterium
GAACGGCGAGCTGTTCGTCAGGAAACGTCATCTGGATTTGGAACAGGCGGTCGGAACATTGTGCAGCGGGCGATTGAAGACCTCGTTCTACGCGGACATAAGGCAGTCCGGGCCGGTCGCATACGGTGGCGATGTCCTGGCGACGGGGATTGATATGGCGGAACTGACCGAACTGGCGGGGACGACAAAAAAGTTTACGAAGGGAACAGGGCTTTTGAACCTTAAGTTTGCCGGAGACACCGGCGGTATCGAGAGCGTGCGCGGACACGGATCTGTATTTCTTAATGACGCCGATTTGTGGCGTTTTCCCGTAATAGGGGAGCTGTTCAAGAGCATTGGTATATGGGAGTATCAGGTTGGCGGTATGTCGGATGCCGAAGTCGTGTTCAGATTGTCCGGGCCGGAGATGATAATTGAGCGAGGCCATCTGTCGAACCGCCTCAGCGCAATAGAGGCGGAGCCGGGCGGCACGATTGACCTTCACAGCGGGCAGGTGAATATGTTCGTGGTGGCAATGCCCCTGAAGAAGGTGGACAAGCTTGTCAACAGGATACCTGTCGTGAACTGGCTTGCGCGCTTCAAGGATAAACTCATCCGGCTGCGACTCAGAGGACACTGGTCGGACCCCGCAAAAAAGCTAATCAGCAAACAGCCGCTTACAGACCTCAAGGACGGGACGGTCGGATTTATTATGGACGTTGTGGAAAGCGGGGGGCAATTTACCGGGAAGGTGAAGAAAAGGTTTGGTTTTGACCGGGCCGACAAGAAGCCCGGGGACGAATAGGGGGTTTGTTGACAAGCACCCTTTATTGAGTTAACTTTTTCACAGCGTGCGTTGCATCAGTGGCATTTTGAGGGCAACTGTAGAGTTGCTGGTTGACTTTGGAGACGGTTGAACGATGTCGTTTTTTGATTCGCCGACTTTTACATACGTGGTGCTGCCGATTCTGATTGTGCTGGCCAGGGTGTGCGACGTTACCATCGGCACGATTCGCATCATAACGCTGTCGCGTGGACACAAGTACCTCGCTCCGTTTTTCGGGTTCTTCGAGGTTTTGATTTGGATTGTCGTTACGGCCAGGATAATGCAGAATCTTAATAACGTGCCGTGCTACGTTGCTTATGCGGGCGGATTTGCGATAGGTAATTTGGTGGGCATTATTATCGAAGAGCGGCTTGCGATGGGTAAGCTGGTGATAAGGGTTATTACCAAAAAGGATGCGTCACAACTGATAGACGGTCTGCGGGTTGCCGGTCACGGCGTAACCAGCATACCGGCACAGGGCAGCATGGGGCTGGTGCACGTGATTTTCTCGGTTATTAAGCGCAGCGACCTTGAGGAGGTAGTGGGGATAATAAGGAAATTTAATCCGAAGGCGTTCTATTCGATAGAGGACGTTCGTTTTGCCAGCGAGGGTGTGTTTTCAGTGAAAAGGCCTTTTTATCAGCGAAGTTTTTTTCCAATACCAAGAGCATTCCGCAAGAGTAAGTAAGCCGAGCGGGCGGGCCGGCGTTGTCAGGTTTGTGACAAGGGGCGATATATGGACAAGTCGATGAAGGGCGAGCTTTTTGTGCGTTGCGAGGAGAACCCGATTTTGTCGGTGAAGGACTGGCCTTATCCTGCGAATTCGGTTTTTAATGCAGCGGTGGCGATTGTGAATGGCGAAACGCTGCTTTTGGTCAGGGTTGAAGATTTTCGCGGGGCTTCACATCTGACAATCGCCAGAAGCGCCGACGGCATCGGCGGCTGGCAAATCGACACACAGCCGGCACTCGAGCCGGACCCCGCACATCCGGAAGAAATCTGGGGTATCGAGGACCCACGGATAACCTGGCTGGATGAGCCGAAGGAGTGGGCGATTACATACACGGCATTTTCATCGAGCGGGCCTTTGGTGTCGCTGGCGACTACGAAGGACTTTCGCCAGTTCAGCCGGCTGGGGCCTGTGATGCCGCCCGAAGACAAAGATGCTGCGCTATTCCCCATAAGATTTAACGGGTTGTGGGCGATGCTGCACCGGCCCATGATTAGCGTTCCGCATATCGAGGGACATATCTGGCTGTCATTTTCGCCCAACCTGAAACACTGGGGCGAGCATCACGTTCTGCTGCGAGCCAGACAGGGAAGCTGGTGGGACGCGCGCAAAATTGGCCTGTCTGCGCCGCCGATGCAGACCGAGGAAGGGTGGCTCGTTTTGTATCACGGCGTGCGGACCACGGCCTCCGGCTCGATATACCGGCTGGGGCTGGCGCTGCTCGACAGGGATAACCCGGTGAAGGTTCTGCGACGATCAGATGAGTGGATATTCGGCCCGAAGGCACCGTATGAGCGAGAGGGCGACGTCGATGACGTGGTCTTCCCCTGCGGCTGGACGGTGCGGGACGGTATGGTTTATATGTATTACGGGGCGGCGGATTCGTGCATCGCGCTTGCCACGGCGAAGCAAAAGGACCTGCTCGATTATGTTCTCGGCTGTCCTGTTCATAAACCGAGCGGGGAAGAATAAGCAGTATTAGCTAAATCTGTAATGATAAGGGGGCTGTATGAATCTGGCATTGTTTCTGATAGTGCTCGTCGTCGCTTTTATTATCGTGCGAATCGGGGCCATCGCGTTTCAGTTGACCGGCCTTGAGTGGTCAATGGCGAAATTCCAGGCGCTTTCCTGCTTTACCTCGACGGGGTTCACAACAAGAGAGGCCGAGCACATCACGGGTAATCCCCAGAGGCGGCGAATCGCCTCGACTCTTATGGTCCTCGGTCACGCGGGTCTGGT
>CAYUIL010000267.1:0-2761 GCA_964444715.1 uncultured Pirellulales bacterium
GTCGATTTGTCCGGTTGGAGATTCGAGGGGATTGCACTTAATATCCTCCCAGGAACGGTATTACTGCCGCAAAGTTATGTAGTTTTTGTTAAAGATGACGTGCAATTCCGCGCAACATACGGCAGCGGCCACTTTGTCGCGGCACAGTACAGCGGAAACCTGGACAATGGCGGTGAAAATCTCATACTTAAGAACCGCCAGGGCAATGTAATAGACGAAGTGCGTTATGATGATGATGCGCCCTGGCCTACCTCACCGGACGCCGGCGGATACTCGTTGGAGCTTATCGATGCCAACCAGAACAATAACCGTCCCGCCAACTGGGCAGCCAGCGTCTCACTAAAAGGCACGCCCGGCGCAGCCAACAGCAGGGCTGGCACATCACCGGCAGTTCCAGACCTCTGGGTCAACGAAGTCCTGCCCGTCAACGGCTCGATAAACACCGACGAGCAAAGCGAATA
Source organism: uncultured Pirellulales bacterium (assembly GCA_964444715.1). Taxonomy (GTDB): domain Bacteria; phylum Planctomycetota; class Phycisphaerae; order Sedimentisphaerales; family Anaerobacaceae; genus Fen-1362. Next base: position 462 of record CAYUIL010000267.1, read on the forward strand.
TGAGCCGTGGATTGAAATCTACAACGCTTCTACCAGCTCAATCGACCTTGCCGGTATGTACCTGACCGATGACTATAACAACATAACCAAATGGGTTATACCTGCCGATGCCAGTACTATTCTCGGTCCCAATGATTGGATGATTTTCTGGGCGGACGCCGAAACCGGCGACGGCCTGCTTCATACTAATTTCGCATTGAGCGCTGCAGGTGGGTCTGTGGGTCTTTACACAAGCTCAGGCAACATCGTTGACTACCTCAACTATGACCCGCTCCCGGAAGATATCTCTTATGGAAAATATCCCGACGGGACTAACTTGCGCCGTGAGTTCGTCACACCGACCCCGGCTGCACAGAACTACGTCAGGCCGCTCCCTGTCATTCTGAACGAATACAGCGCTGTTGCGGACTTACAATACCTCAAGGATAACGGCTCAGACACGTTCTGGGGTCGAATCCAGGGCAACGGCGGCGACTGGTTCGAAATGGTCGTTACACAAGACCACGTCGATATGCGCGGCTGGCAGCTCGTAGTCAGTGATGACACAGGCGGCGCCGGACAAACCATTCAGACGCTGACCTTGACCAGCAATGACATTTGGTCGGACCTGCGCTCCGGCACCATCATTACCGTTTCGGAGAACCTCTCTGATAACACCAGTAATTACGACCCGGAAGCCGGGCACTGGTGGATAAATGTGCAGGCCGAAGACGGCGCCAGCGGAACGTATATAACCGCTGCGGACTTCAAAGTTACAAACAACAATTGGCAGCTTACAATTAAAGACAGTAACGGAACCAACATCTTCGGGCCGGCAGGTGAGGGAATCGTGCCCATCAGCGGAATCGGCAATGATGAGGTATTCAAACTGGAAGAAGACCCGGAACCGTACCTCAGCGAACGGGCAAACTACAATGACGGCTCATCGAGCACGTTCGGCTCTGAAAACATATACGCCGATGGGGAAATGATCCAGGACTTTAGCGAGCTGCGTGACCTCCCCGATTACACCGCACCGACACCAGACCCGATGACTTGGGCTACTTTGCCGCACGCAACCGGGTCTACAATTTCAATGATGGCAACGACAGCTACCGACCGCAGCGATGTTGAATATTACTTCAATAACATAACAGACCCCAACAACGACAGTGTCTGGCGAAGCAGCCCTTCCTACACGGATGTAAACGTTCAGTCAGGAATTACATATTTCTATAGGGTAAAAGCTCGCGATATGAGCGACGCCCAAAACGAGACCGCATGGTCCGGAAACGCATCTGTCATACCTCTACTTGGGGGAGCCGTTCCGATATCAGGCACCGTCACGCTGAATGTGTCATCGAGTACACGGACAATTGCAACGTTCTCCCATACGGTCGCGGCAGGCGATGACCGTCTTCTGGTTATCAGCGCGATGATTGAGGGTGGCGAGTCAGTCAGTTCCGTCACCTACAATGGAATTGCTCTTACAAAAGCAAACGACTCCGGAGTGCCATCGAACGGCAACAGCGGTTGCATAGTTGAACATTGGTATTTGGTTGCACCTCCGGTCACGACGGCCAATGTCGTCGTAACCTATGCAACCAGTGTGTCACAGGACGGCATTGCCGCCGTCAACTTCACGGGCGTCAACCAGACCAGCCCCATCGGGGCGACCGCAGGGGCAAACGCGACCGGCGGCACGAACGTTACCACAAACATTACTACACAGGCCTCAAACTCACTCATCTTTGGTGCGGCGACTGGCCAAGGAGCCGATACCAATCCCTATACCCCCGGTTCCGGCATTACGGAACTTTGGGACAGCCAAACCGGCACCAGCACTTTTTCCGACTCGGGTCTATGGGGCGGCGAGCGGGCAGCGGCAACGGCTGGAACGTACACATTCAACACTAATACGCCTCCCACCGTTAGCGACGACTGGGCTATCGGTGCTATCGAAATCAAAGCTGTGCCAGGAGGGACTCCTCCCGGCCAGGCGACGAATCCGAGCCCATTTGATACGGCAACTGATGTAAGTATAGACGCTAACCTTAGCTGGACTGCCGGCTCCGGTGCGACATTGCACGACGTGTATTTCGGAACTACAAGCCCGCCACCGTTCATGAACAGCCAGTCTGGCACAACCTATGAACCGGGAACCATGGATTCCAACACAACTTATTATTGGCGAATTGATGAAAAGAGTGATGGCGGCACGACCACGGGCGTAGAGTGGAGTTTCACCACAGTTTCTGGTGTGCTGCAGAGGTCATTAACGACCTCAACTACGGCCGGCGGTACTGTGAGCACGCCTGGTA
>CAYUIL010000268.1:0-2747 GCA_964444715.1 uncultured Pirellulales bacterium
ATCGACCCTGACTTCACCCTCATCGGTGCTGGGCATCAGCTCAACGCCCACGTAATGGATGAGCAGCAGGCAAGCGGTAAAAATAAGGGCCGCGACAAGCACAACGAAGAAGCGATTGTCCAGAGCAAGATGTAAAAGCTTTTTGTATTTGTTTTCGAGGAGGATGAGAAATTGGCCGCTGATTTTGAAGACCTTTGCGTGAAAAGTGCCGGCGGATTTTGTATCGACAGAGCCGCCCGGAATATGCGAGGAAAGCATCGAGACCAGCGTCAGGGCCACTATCAGCGAGCACAGCAGTGAGAAGCTGACCACGATAGAGAGTTGCTTGAACATCACGCCTGACATTCCTCGCATAAATACCAGCGGCAAAAAAACCACCATTGTGGTCAGCGTGCTGGCGATAACGGCGGCGGTAACCTCCTCGGTGCCGTCGATGGCGGCTTCCAGCGGCATTTCACCGGACTCTCGTTTACGAAAGATGTTTTCGAGAACGACGATTGCATTGTCAACGAGCATCCCGATTCCCAGCGCCAGCCCGCCCAGCGTCATTATATTAAGTGTAAAGCCGCCGAAATACAGAAGCGCAAATGTGGCAATGATTGAAACGGGGATGGCGGTGGCGATGACAACGGTGCTTCGGATGTTGCGCAGAAACAGAAGCAAAACCACTATGGCCAGAATTCCTCCATAAACGGCAGATGAGCCCACATTCGAGATGGACCGCTGGATATAGTCCGACGTGTCTATAATCGGTATTATTTTTATCTGCGGTATGTCACGGTTGATACGGTATAGTTCCGCAAGTGCGGCTCGGGCGACGTCAACGGTGTTCTTGCCGGATTGTTTGTTGACCGAAAGCCGCATTCCCGGCACGCCGTCAACGCGGACAATCCTCGTGATTTTCTGCCAGGAATCCGCCGCCGCCGCGATTTCCTTCAGTTGAATCGGCACACCGTTTCGAACAGCTATCACGGTATCCCGCAGTTGCCTCAGGTCGGTGTATTCACCGGGCGTTCTGATGGTGATTTCGAGATTACCCTTCTCGACAGTGCCGGCGGGGATATTGACGTTTCCCTCGCGGATACGCGAGACGATTGAATCGAGGGGGATGGAAAGAGCGTTTATCTTGGCCGGGTCGAGATCGACGTGTATTTCGCGCTGGAGCCCTCCCCAGATATCGACAGCAGCTACGCCGGGGACCCGCTCAAGACGATACTGGACCTGGTCTTCCATAATCTGCCTGGTTTGAACCGGGTCCAGGTTGCTGGATGCTCCGAGAATCAGAATCGGAAAGCTCGCCAGGTCGAATTTTCGAAGCGTGGGCCGGTCGGCATCCTCGGGCAGATGGTCGATAATGCGGTCCAGGCGGTCCCGTATATCATTTGCGGCGGCGTCGAGGTCCTTCCCCCACGAAAATGTAACTCGAACGGTGCTCTGGCCTTCGGCGGAAATGGAGGTTACCTCTTCGACTCCGGGTACTGCGCTGACGGCCTGTTCGATGGGGCGGGTTATAAGCTCTTCGATTTCTTCGGGGCCGGCGTTTTCGTATGAGCAGGATATACTAAGGGTGGGATACGAAATATCGGGCATAAGATCGATGGGCAGCCGAAGAAGTGAGATAGTCCCCAGCAGCAACACTATGAGCGTTATCATAATGGTAAAAATCGGGCGGTGCACGGCAAAGCGAGAGATTCTCATCCGGCAACTCCCGTCATCGCATCAGAAGAGGACGCGTTGGAATCGATATCCTGCGGTTTAGCCGCATCCTTGGGCAGCGTAATTTCCGAGCCGTTCTCAAGAAGATGATTGCCCATTGTGACCACCAGCCCCGAAATCGCCGGTTCTATGACTTCGACAAGCTCGCCGTTTGTTATGCCCATTGTCACCGGCACAAAATTCACCTTTAGATTTTGAACGTCGGCAATGAAAATCCCTTCTTTGTTCTTCCTCTTGACCAGAGAGGCAAAGGGAATAAGCGTGGCGTTTTCATGCCTGGCGAACTCAACCTGGGTTCTGACAAACATTCCGGGCTTGAGCAAATGGTCCGGATTCGGAACTTCAATTTCAATTCTTGCCTGCCGGCTGCTTTCTTTCAGCAACGGCGCTATGCGAAGGATTTTGCCGGTAAACATTCTGTCGGGATAGGCGTCGGTGGTAATGATGGCCTCCTGACCAATCCTGACTTTCGGGTAGTCCCTTTCAATCACATAAACGACGCCCGTCAGCGGGTTGTTTTCGAGAATTGAAACGATGGGCTGATTTACCTGCAGCAGCGTTCCTTCATCGACAAATCTTTCACCCACGACCCTGGTCTGGTCGCCTTCTTCCCAGAAGGCCCGAACCTTTGTGTAAGAAAGTCGCACCTCAGCGGCTTTCAGGGCCGCTTCTTTCTGAGCCACCTGGGCAAGTGACACCTTGTATTTTGTCTGGCTGGCGTTGAATACCGCCTCTGATTCGTCCAGTTCCGAAGCCGAAGCGATTTGCTTTTCCCGAAGGGTCTTTGCCCTTTCGTATTCACGCCTGGCGATGTTAAGGTCGCTGGCGGAGTTTTCGGCGTTTGCCTTTGTGACCTCCAGCTCAGCGCGGTCCTGTTCAACCTGCTGGGCGAATTCCTCATCGTCGAGAAGGGCGATGATCTGGTTGCGTTCGACCGTGTCGCCGACATCAACGAGAAGCTTCTTGAGCCAGCCCGCGACCTTCGGAGCTACGATGAATTGTGCCCGTGGCTCAAGTGAGCCGGTAAAGAC
>CAYUIL010000269.1:0-2735 GCA_964444715.1 uncultured Pirellulales bacterium
AGGTGAGCGCCTCAACCCAAAACCAGGCCCTCAGCGCGTTGCTATTCCTCTACCGTCATGTCTTGGGCCGCGAAGTTGGTGATCTCGGCGAGGTGATCCGCGCCCGCAAGCCCACACGCCTGCCCGTGGTCATGACCCGCGATGAAGTGAAAGCCGTGTTGTCGAACCTTTCGGGCGACAAATGGCTGATGGGCTCCCTGATGTACGGCGCTGGATTGCGTCTGATGGAGTGCCTGCGTCTTCGGGTTCAGGACATTGATTTCTCCCGCAACGAAATTCTCGTCCGTGACGGCAAGGGCGCGAAGGATCGGACTACCATGTTTCCCGAATCGCTCAAGGCCCCGCTTCAGGACCACCTCAAAAAGGTAAAAACCATTCACGAACGGGACTTGGCCGAGGGATGGGGGCGTGTTCAGATGCCTACGGCGCTTGATCGCAAGTATCCCAACGCGCCCGCCGAATGGCGCTGGCAGTGGGTGTTTCCGCAGGAGAACCGGTGGACAAATCCCCAGACCAGGAAACAGGGCCGCCATCACACGGATGAATCGCTTGTCCAGAAACCTGTGCGAGACGCGGTCGTGAAGGCGGGATTGATCAAACGGGCCACATGCCACACCTTACGTCATTCTTTCGCCACTCACCTGCTTGAGGGCGGCTATGACATCCGAACGGTCCAGGAACTTCTGGGTCACAAGGATGTCAAGACGACGATGATCTATACCCATGTTCTCAACCGTGGCTCGGCGGGCGTTCGCAGTCCGGTGGACGGGCTTTGAGGTAACCCATGATGGAGGTTGTTATGCCGATCCGCATAAAATGCCGCGATAAACAGCAAGACAGAGCGCAACTAATGGAAAATAAAGGGTTTAACACGCCTCTGACAAGCTATCCAAAAGCGTGTTATATGGGTAGGAAACCAAAACTCCGCATGTTATGCGGATCAGTCTAATTATTGTTAAGCCGCCTGCGGCGGCTTAACGGGGCGCGAGAATGAGCCATCCATCGGTTGGCCACCACAGGCGGCCTAACCTCGGGATGGAACCGACACCGCTGCGCGGCTTCGCTTTCGCTCGCTTTGCTCTGGTCGAAAATCATGCTCTCAATGATGTCCATTACTATACTCATGACATACGTATCTCTATATTGCTGACCGTGGATTTGAACCCAAGCTCCGCATGATTTTCTCCCGACGCAAAGTGCGGCTAATTCCCGCGCCCCGTTAGGTGGATGGGAGATAACCTTGGGGATTTGGAACCGTTGGGCCATTTCGCACCGCGAGTACAGACAATAGCCGCCGTCATACACAAGCCTATAAGTGATGCAGTGAAATCGATCGCGGCGGATGGATGCGGAATTACGAAAGGAGGGCTGTCTCAGGCATATGTGTAGAACAAAAGATTCTGGGCATTTTGATCTGCGAACGGAGGAATAGTATGGAATTCGATGAAGGGCTGAGCATTTTCATGTGGGTTGTAGTAATTATCGGGGTAATTCTTGTCATCGTGAATTACCGAAGAGGTAAGATGAGCCTGGCCATGACCGCCGGGTTGATTCTGCTTGGACTCGGCATAGGAGGCGAAGGATCATTGCCAACTGTAGCGCCAAGCCTTGCCAATATGCCTATCAAAGCGTCATGGCTTAGTACTCTTGGCCTGCTCATAATAATCGGTTCTATGTTGGTGGATCTAAAAAAGAAGCGCAAGTCACACTGAGAGGATGGCCTCTCTTATTTTAAGCGCCACCTAACAAGCGCTTGCACCTGACAAGCGCACCAGTCACGCGGCTTGCAGTGCAAGCCGCGCGCCTTGCCGGCTTCGCCGGCTGCCCTTGCAGGTGAAGCCAACGTTAGCCCATAAAAATGAGCACCGATATTGACCGTTACATAAGCGAGCTACGTCACACGATCACCGTGGCTGGACTCAATTATGAAATCTGGTGGGTATATAAGAGCAAAGATACCCGGCCAGTGTACGTCAAAGCGATGAACAGGTATGGGCTGTTCTTCCAAACATCGATCCACGCCCTCTTCGTTGCGCTGCTCGTCGAGCTATACAGGCTATATGAAACAAGGGATGATACTTTCAACATTCCCTCGCTATTGAAGATACTTAAGACCGAGGGGCGGCTACCCGACGCTACGCTGGAATTGCTTGAAGGTATATACAAAGATGAGGCAAAGCCACTTTGGATCAAGGTAAACATCCTGCGTAACAAGGCTTTCGGTCATCGCTCTGTAGCGCACACCGTCGAAGAAGTATTTCGAGAAGCGGGGGTTACTCCAAACGAACTCCGCGACTTGGTTGAGGCAACCAAGAAGCTGCTCAACGAGTTGACGCATGCATGGGACCAAAGTGTTTATGTCTTCAATCTTGGGTCACGCGAAGATACGTTGCGGTTGTTAGATGACCTCAAGGGTATGCATGAGGGCTAACCAATCAATCAACCGGACCGTCAAAAAGTCGCGCTTTTTACCGTCCGGTTATTTCAGACGTTATGTTTGCTTTAGATAAAGTTTGCTGTGGAATCAGAGTTACATTTTTTATTTTACTAACGGAGTTCTGCCCACTTCACACAGCACAGTTAAGGCTCCATCCCCTCATTTGACGATGGACCGACTCAGATCCGGCCCACTGGCAGAGGTCACCATTGCTAACGAAGCTTCGCCTCAAACCGACGAGGCGTGGTAACATAAACTGGACGAAGCTTCGAATGTAAAATGAAGAATGTAGAATTAA
>CAYUIL010000270.1:0-2694 GCA_964444715.1 uncultured Pirellulales bacterium
CAGCGCTTCGGCCCTTGCAAGAAGCTGCTTTATGCTGAAGGGCTTTGTGACGGAGTCGTCGGCGCCGAGGTTGAGACCCATCACAATATCCTGCTCCTGGTCCTTGGCGGTGAGCATAATGACGGGGGTATCGATTTTCTTTTCGCGGATTCGGCTGCAAATCTCGAAGCCGTTGACTTTGGGGAGCATAATATCGAGGATAATCAGGTTGGCCTCGCCCCGAAGGGCCGCGAGCAATCCCGCCTCGCCGTCGAGGGCGGTTTTCACACGGAAACCCTTCGCAGTGAAATTATCCTCAAGGGCACGCACCATTGTGGGATTGTCTTCAATTATAAGGACGGTCTTCATATCATAATCCTTCAATCAGTAACCCTCGCGGAAAGCGGGATTTTGACGGTGAAGGTGCTTCCTTTTCCGGGTTTGCTGTCAACGGAGATTGTGCCTTTGTGAGCATCGACGATGAACTTGACGATGCTCAAACCCAGGCCGCAACCCTCGGCCCGACGGGCCAAGCTGGTATCGACCTGATAGAAGCTCTCGAAAATCCTTCGAATTTGCCTGCGGGCGAGGCCTATGCCGTTATCCGAAACCGCAAAGCAGACGGAGCCGTTCTCGGCGAAGACCTTCAGCGTGATTTGCCTGGGGTCGCCGGAGTATTTGCAGGCGTTGTCGAGGAGGTTGACAAGGACGGTAACCATCGCGTCGTGGTCGGCCTGCACATCGGGGAGATTATCAGCGACATCGACGGCAAACTGGCAGTTGTGTGCGGCGAACTTTGCCTTTACCGCCTCCGCTGCGTCGCCGGCTATTGCAGCCGGTTTTGTGTCAACGATTGTAAAGACCTTTTTGTTTCGCTCCATCCGCGAGAAGGTCAGGAAATTATCAATCATCCGGCTAAGCCGTTCATTTTCCTTCGCGGTCATACGCAGGTATTCCTCGGTCTGGTTCTCGTCTTTGACGTTGCCTTCAAGCAGGGTATCGACGAGCACCCGCATCGAGGCGAGCGGCGTTTTCAATTCGTGTGAAACGGTTGCGATGAAGTCGTTTTTCATTTTGTTGAGCCGAATTTGTTTTCTGACCGTCTGTGCGGCAAAACCGCCCGCGAGGAGAATCAGCACTATCACCAGAATCGCGGTCCAGGTATACAAGGCAATTCTCCTGCTGGCGGCCTTTTGAAAAGTGCTGGTTGGGCCTGCGTATAACGATATCTGCCAGCCGAACAGATAATTGCCCATTGCAGAAGTTATAAATGGTTTTTCTTCGGTTTTTTCCAGTCCGGCGACGTAGGCGCCCGCGCTATCGGTTATCCCGTAAGACAAGCCCAGTTTCGTCAGCTTATCTTCAATTACCGCGAAATCCGAACGGACCTGTTCGGGCGTGCACAAGAACAAAAATATGCGGCCCGGGGTGTTGTGATACAAACCGAGCAAATCACTGCCCGCGCCCAGTTTGTGCAAACGGTGTCGCGGCCTGGATTCCACCGGCACGGCGCCGCGGCCATTGTCGAGAGCGACGTCCGAACGTTGAGCGGCGGCAAGAAGCTCTCTGGCCTGGTTGGCATCCACCTTAAGGCGTTGCGACCAGTCGCTTTCCTCGATAACCCCAAGAATTGTCTGAAGCGCGGTTATGAGATTTTGTGCGGCGTCTTTGGTCATCGCCCCAGGGCGGGCCGAGCCGCGCATCAGGTCAACCGCTGCGGCGGCGTTCTGTTCCGCTGCAAGAAGTTTCTCAGCGAAGGCGCCCTTTGCTTCCAATTCGACGGCCCAGTGGCTTTCTCTCAAGATTTCAAGGGCCTTAGAAATAAAAAACACCCTCGTGTTTGAGGCCAAAGGGAGATAATCTTCCGCCGGGTCGCCGGTATAATTTGTCGCAGAGTCAATAAGCCCCTCGACATCCGTACGAGTCAGTCCGGCGGGGCTTTTTTTTCGCAGCGCCGCGAGCTGAAGCCGGGCCTGTGCTATCAGCGCCGCCGACGCCGGCTCCAGAATCGTGCGATTTTCTTCATAAGCGAGCTTTTGGCATTGGCGTATTGCATTTTCAATTTCGCCGGCCTTATTCAGACATCGCATTTTGCCCATCAGGGCCAGGCGCCCGGTGTAACTGTTGGGGTGCATTTCAGCGACCTGCGCGTAAACTTGCGCCGCCTTAAGCGGCTCGTTTTCGACAAATTCGGCGTTCCAGGCCCCGGTAATTTCTTCGGGGAATTGGCCGGAATAGCCGCTATCCTGGTCAACTATCGGATACAACAGCCCGCCATTTGCATCGCAGATGACAATACCGGAGCAAACCAGCCCGCCCGATGTTTCAATAACAGTTGCAAAGGTTCTGGCTGGCGTAAGATTAGAACGGGCAATTGTGTCGAGATACCTGGTCCTGTCGGCCCAGCGGTCGTCCATTTGGCGGTTCAGCAGCTCCATCTGGCCTTCGTAAACGTCCATCATCTTCTGCCTGACCACCAGACGTTCATTTTTCACCGCCTGGCTCATAAACCACAACAGGCACACAGTGGGCAGCACCACCGCTGCCGCCAGCAGCAGCACCACCCACTGTAACTGATTGCGCCCGGTGATAAAGTTGTCGCCAGATTTCACATTTGAGTTCCCTTATTGTCCGCCTTCGGCGAGACCTCACCTACCGGCGGGCCCTGCCGCCAGGGCCGTGATTTCATTCATTGACAGAGCGTAATTATAAATA
>CAYUIL010000271.1:0-2692 GCA_964444715.1 uncultured Pirellulales bacterium
GTCCTTGGTAAGGACGAGGTCATGGGTTCAAATCCCATCAGCAGCTAAGTGCAGACATTTCAGACCAGGGCGTCGGCAGGATGCTGTCGTTCTTGGCCGGAGAGTTGATTGTATAGTAGTTTTGGTTTGAGGCGGCGTTATATCAGGAAACAGTATTAAGGAAGAAACAGTGCAGATTGGAGGTTCATAAACCTATGGCTAAGGCGGTATTCGAGCGAACGAAGCCACACGTCAACGTTGGGACGATAGGCCACGTTGACCACGGAAAGACCACGCTGACCAGTGCGATGACCAGGGTAATGGAGATGAAGGGGTTGTGTAAGTTCAAGAGTTACGATGATATAGCAAAGGCCTCGGAGTCGCAGGGCCGGCGTGACCCCACAAAGATTCTGACGATTGCGACGGCACACGTTGAGTACGTTACGGAGAACCGGCATTATGCGCACGTGGACTGTCCCGGCCACGCTGATTACGTGAAGAATATGATAACCGGCGCCGCTCAGATGGATGGCGCTATCTTGGTGGTCAGCGCATACGATGGGCCGATGCCCCAGACGCGCGAGCACATACTTTTGGCCCGTCAGGTGAACGTGCCGAGGATAGTGGTGTTCCTCAACAAGGTGGACCTGGTGGACGACAAGGAGCTGGTCGATTTGGTTGAGATGGAGGTAAGGGACCTTCTGAACAAGTATGAGTTTCCGGGCGATGAGACGCCTATTATTCGCGGCTCGGCGATACAGGCAATGAATGCCAAGTCGCTGGATGACCCCTCGTGTCCGCCGATAGTTGAGCTGCTCAAGGCGATGGATGAGTACATTCCCGTTCCGGTTCGTGAGGTCGATAAGCCGTTCCTTATGCCCGTGGAAGACGTGTTCAGCATAAAAGGGCGGGGGACGGTCGGCACGGGCAGGGTTGAGAGAGGTATTGTGCGGGTCGGAGAAGAGGTGGCGATTATTGGGCTTGCCAAGGAGACGCGAAAGACAGTAGTCACGGGCGTGGAGATGTTCAATAAGACACTGGACGAAGGCCGGGCGGGTGACAATATCGGCGTGTTGTTGCGAGGTGTGGAGAAGAAGGATTTGGAGCGAGGGCAGGTTATTGCAGCGCCCGGGAGCATCACGCCGCATACCAAGTTTATGTCTGAGGTGTACGTGCTGACGAAAGACGAGGGTGGTCGTCATACACCGTTCTTCGCGGGTTACAAGCCGCAGTTCTACTTCAGGACAACGGACGTAACGGGCAGCGTCAAGGCGTTGCAGAGCCGCGAGGGCAAGAGCGCCGAGATGTGTATGCCCGGTGATAACATAGCTATGGAGGTTGAGATTATCTCCCCGATAGCAATGGAAGAAGGGCTTCGGTTCGCCATTCGAGAGGGTGGCCGGACGGTCGGCGCAGGTGTGGTAACGAAGATTCTTGGATAGCGTTGGAAAAAGGCGCGGCGGGACCTGGTTGAATGGCTAAAAAAAGCAAGAGGGAATACGTTTGGCTTGAGTGCAAAGAGTGCGGGCAGCGAAATTACCGCACCAACGTTAGCGTCGCCGAAGGCAGTCCCAAACTGGAGTTGAAGAAGTTCTGCAGGTTTGAGCGCAAACATACGGTGCACAAGCTGCGGCGCAAGTGAAGGGGGCTTGTGTTGTCCCGATGTATCGGGATGGTTAATGATGCAGCGAATGGGACGAATGATAGGCCAGTAGCTCAATTGGCAGAGCGTCGGTCTCCAAAACCGAAGGTTGGGGGTTCGATTCCCTTCTGGCCTGATGTAAGGCCAGTGGTTTGTGTGAGGCGATGAGTTCGCAGTTGTAGCGGTCAAGCAGGCAATTAGGTGTGGTATGGGTTTGAGCGTTTATAAGCGTGGGCAGGGCAAGTACACGCGGATGGGTACTGCTGCAGGCGGTGCGGTGATGATGGCACTGGGGTGTTTGCAGCTCTACCGAACTCTCGAGGCGGCGGACGTCGGATTGTGGATTGAGACGATGGCGTCCGCAGGGCTGTTTGTGGTCGTGGCGGCATTGATGCTGTGGCTGGTGAACAAGCCGAACATCGCTGATTTTATGATTGCCGCCGAAGGCGAGATGAAGAAGGTCAACTGGTCCACCAGACAGGAGGTGGCGGTTTCGACGGTTGTTGTGATTTCGGTGGTGGTTATCCTGGCGGTGCTCCTGGGCGCCGCGGATTTTAGCCTTCAGTTGTTTTTCGCCTGGCTGTTGCAGTAGGAGTCGGGGTGCACAAGTGAGGTTAGAAGGCGTAATTATCGGGAATTGTGTCGGCTCGCCGACGTTACAAGGTTATGGCAACGGAGCGGCGTTTTAATGAAATGGTACGTGCTGAGAGTTGCGTCGAATAAGGAGATGCACGTAAAAGAGGTGCTTTCGCATAAGGTCAAGGCGGCCGGTTTGACCGATGTTATCGGCAGGATTGAAGTGCCTGTCGAGAGGGTCAAAAAGGTTCGCGGGAACAAGCAGACGGTTCACAAGCGAAAGCTGTATCCCGGCTACGTTTTTATGGAGATGGAGACCGCAGAAGATGGACGGGTGCAGGAGAAGGTGTGGTTTGCCATAAAGGAAATACCCGGGGTGGGGGATTTCGTGGGCACGGAGGGTGTTCCGACGGCGATGCGTGATACGGACGTGGCAAAGATGATGCAGGAGGTTGAAAAGCCGGAGGAGGCGCCGAGCATCAGGGTGGACTTCAA
>CAYUIL010000272.1:0-1804 GCA_964444715.1 uncultured Pirellulales bacterium
ATACCGAGTATCATCACGACACAAATTACTATCCGAGCGTGGGGCAGCGTAATCCTATTATCAACAGCGCCGATGACAATGAGGTTGGCCCGCGTGTTGACAGGGACTTTCAATGATTACAGAGCAAGAAAACATTACGGCCTTGTCCGAAATCCCCGCTAACAAGCGAGACGAGGCAATTCGTCGCGTCGGGATAGTCACGGAATTTGAGCGTTTTTCGGCTGGCGTTGTCCACGAAGGCGGCACACGGACAGAAGCGTTCGCCGTTTACTCTCTGCAAAAAGGTATCGCACAAAGGACTTTACAGCGTCTGGTTTACAAGTATCGAAACTTCGGCTTAGTTGGCCTTGTCGATATGCGGGGCCGGGGCGAGGGCAATGGAGACACAATCAGCAATGAGGCGTTTGAGCTGTTCAAAAGTTTTTATCTCGACCTTCGGCAGCCCTCGATAAAGACGTGCTGGCTGAATATCCGTTACGAAAACCGCAGGCAAAAGAAGGGCTGGACGATTCCCAAAGAACGAACGATGTATGACATTGTCAAGAAGCGTATTCCTTATCCCGCACAGGTATTATGGCGGGAGGGCCAGGCCGCTTATGATGCGAAGTGCGCTCCATACGTTCAGGTGGACCCGGACAGTATTGAGCCAGGGCAGGTCTGGGTCGGGGACCATACGCAATTCAATTGCTGGATTCGGGACAGGAGGCGGTGGGTAAGGCCCTGGCTGACGGCCTGGCAGGATATGCGCTCGAGGGCGATAGTCGGCTGGCATATATCTTTATCGCCTAATCAGACAACGATTATGTTCGCGTTTAAGCGGGGCGTTAAGGTCTATGGTCCACCCGATTCGGTCAAGATAGATAACGGCAGGGACTACGACAGTGAGATGTGGACTGGGACAACAAAGTCCGAGCGAAAGGCGTTACGGCGGGGTTATATAGACGAAAGCAACGTTCGCGGACTTTATGCAGCGATGGGTGTTACCGTTTCCTTTGCGATACCTTATCATCCGCAGAGCAAACCAATTGAACGTTTTTTCGATACGCTTGACTGCCAATTCACAAAGGCAATACCGACCTATTGTGGCAAAGATACGAAGCGAAAACCGGAGGACTTAAAAAAGCTGCTTAACAGCCAAAAGGCAATCGACAAAGCGTTCGATTTACAGAGATTTTCAAAGCTGTTCGACCAATACGTAAAGGCATATAACAACAGCTCACACAGCGGGGCCGGTATGGACGGGCGAAGCCCTGAGCAGGTATTGGCGACAAGAACGTCAAGGCGGGTAATACTGGACGAAACGCTGGATTTGCTGATTCAGGGCTGGAGCAGGGAAATCAATGTCGGTAAAAACGGCGTGAGATTCAGAGGGCTTTATTACGGTCAATTCGATTCCGACCTTCTCGCCTGCCAGGGCAAGGCGGTTCGCTTGTCATACGACCCTCACGATTTGCGGCGGGTTTGCGTCTATGATGCAGTAACACGGCAGCTCATAACAATCGCCGAGCAAAACCGGCTTATCGGTTACGGTGAGCCGGTCAGCGATGAGCAGTTACGCGAGGCGATGCAGCAAAAATCGCGTGCCCTGAAAATAGTGCGTGGCTATCGGGATTCATCGCTGGTAGCGAATATGGATTTGACGGACCTTGTGATTAAGGCGAGACAGGACGCGAAGGTTGCCAGCCAAACCGAACAGACACAGCAGACCTTACGGCCTGTGCGAACGCCGTTAGACGGGCAGGTTGCGGCCCATAAGCAGCTCAAGGCAAGGATAGCGGCAAAGGCCAGGCCGAAGGAAGATAAG
>CAYUIL010000272.1:1814-2688 GCA_964444715.1 uncultured Pirellulales bacterium
TGGACTTCTCGTTATTGAGGCCGAAAGAGATTTTGCCGGATTTGAAGTTTGATTTTAGCAAATTGAGGAGGAGAAACAGTGCATAACGAGATTGAACAAAATTTGGAGCGGGAATCGCAAATCATACAACAGCGAGTGCCTGAGAATATCACGGCAGCCGGGGCACGCGAAATCGCCGAAGCGCTGACGGAGTTTATGGCAAGGCACGGCCTTAGCCGAAACAAGATTGCCAAAGCCCTCGGTTGCAGCTCCTCGACTGTCGGAAAATTCCTGGCGGGGACATACACGGGGAATCTGCAAGAGCTTGTGAATAAAATCGTCAACTACATAAATGCCGTTACCCGCAGGGACGAGAAGCGTCGGCCTTTTGTTCGCACTGCCGTTGCCAGAAAAATAGGTGCATTGATTACACAAGCGAACGCATTCAGCACAGAGGAAGGGAAAATCGCCCTCATCATCGGGGATAGCGGTCACGGCAAAAGTTGTTGTCTCAAGCAATACAGCGAGGCCAACAGGAACACGATATACGTGCAGCTCGACCAGGCGATGTCTTCATCGAGGATATTCGCAGAGATTGCCAAAGTCATAGGAGCGGACCCGTCCGGCTGGTTAAGTAGAATCGCACACTCGCTGGTCCAGCATTTACAGGGCAGGCACGTCATAGTCATACTCGACGAGGCGTCGAGCTTGACCGTGCAGCAATTAGACCAGTTGCGGCAGATAATCGCCGTGAAGGCCCGCTGTCCTCTGATTTTGGCTGGCAATAGTGACCTGTTAAAAACCGTAATGAGACCGGCGGTTAAACAGGGTTACGCAGCTCTCGACCAATTTCGCAGCCGTTTAATGGCGGTCCTTAACCTGGACGAGCTTGCAA
>CAYUIL010000273.1:0-2673 GCA_964444715.1 uncultured Pirellulales bacterium
CAATATTTCGTGTTTCTTCGTGGTAAAGAAGCAGTGTTAATCAGCCTGCCCTGCGTAGCCGCTTCGGCGAAGCGGGGTGTGAATCTGTGTCAAAAATACTCCGTGCAAATCCGTGGTTAAAAAATCTTCGTGTCTCGGCGTCTTCGTGGTGGAAAAGTCTGTGTAATCTGTGTAATTGACGCGAAGCGTCATCCCCGAGTGCTGCTTCTTTGGCCAAGAACAGGGGACCCAATCCAAAAACTGTTTCTTGCATTTCTGCCGGTTTGTCATTCTAATATGTCCCGATGTTCAAGAACATTTCCATAATCGGCGATGGCGGAATGGGCACGGTGCTTGCGATGTTGCTTGCGGAAAAGAATACGCCGGTGCGATTATGGGGCTACGATAGCGCCCAATTACAGGAGACGGCTACGGCCCGCGAAAATAAAAAGTTTCTCCCAGGCCACAAACTCCCCCGAACGATTATCTTCGAGCCGGACGATAAAAAGATTTTTGTTGAAGCCGACCTGATTGTCTCCGCTGTGCCCTGCCAGTTCATCCGAAGCGTCTGGACCCGCCTGAAAAAATATACGCCCCCAAATACCCCCGTATGCTCAGTAGCCAAGGGAATCGAAAATAAAACCCTCCTTACACCCACGCAAATAATCGCTGACATCTTCGGCAACGCAAGACCACTGGCGGCCTTATCCGGCCCCACAATCGCCGATGAACTCGCACGGAAACTCCCCGCCACCGCCTGTGCGGCGTCAACCGACGAGGAACTCGCGAAAAAAATCCAGCGGACGTTCAGCACCCCGTGGTTCCGGATTTACACTAATACCGACGTTGTCGGCGTCGAATTAGCCGGTGCGATGAAGAACATCATTGCCATTGCCGCCGGCATCATCGACGGCGTCAAAGCCGGTGACAACGCAAAGGCCGCGCTTCTTTGCAGGGGACTTGCCGAAATTTCCCGCCTTGGCCTTGCTATGGGCGCTAAGCCGCGGACCTTCGCCGGCCTCACCGGCCTTGGCGATTTGGTCACAACCTGTATATCGCCCAGGGGCAGGAACCGCTCCTTTGGCGAGCGGGTCGGCAAAGGCCAAACCCCCCAGCTTGCCGAAACCGCCACCGAATCCGTCATCGAGGGTATCGCAACCTGCCGGTCCGTCGTCGAGGGATTGCTTCCGCGGTATAAGGTTGAGATGCCGATTACCGAAGCGGTTTACGACGTCCTGTTCAGGAACAAATCCGTGCAGGAGGCAATCGCCAACCTGATGACACGCCGCCTCAAAGCCGAGCTATCTGATTGTTGATTCCCCGCACCCCGGGCAACGCAGTCGAAAATCCCCTGCTTGGCCTGATTGCTTATCAAACGGGAAGTATAAGCGCGGGCGGGACAATGCCGGCGAAAAATCCTTGCTTCGCGGCGCCGGAATGGTAATATAATTTGCGAACCTTAGGGCGGTTAGCTCAGGTGGCTAGAGCGCCTGCTCGACACGCAGGAGGTCACAAGTTCGAGTCTTGTACCGCCCAATCAAAAACAGCGGATAGCGTTTTCCTGTGGAGTCCACCGTTTGGTGTCCGTCACGGGACTGACGGACAGCGTTTAGTTTTCAGCGAAGTCAGTGGAGTTGTGAATCCGCCACCCCTGTCTACTGCTTGCAGGGGCAGGCAGGCGGGCAGGTTTCTACCCGCTATGCGCTAGATTTTTATGCGGTTATGATGGACAACGAAAGCCCCCTGGCCGACAAAGAAGGCGGCGTATTGGCTGTGTGGCCTGTATGGGGGGCGCGATTCATCTTTTTGTTCGTTTCGTCAATCGGCAAACGGCTGCGTCTTAAACTACGATGTTTGTTTGACGCCCGCCGGCCCGACTTGCGTCGTGAGACGCAGGGGCAGGCGACCGTTCAACGCAACCAGCCCCAGTTACCTACAAACTCGAATCACACTCCTGTATGGGTAGTGCTGCTGCTCATTTTAGTGTTGGGGGGATTTCTGGGGGTCATCTATTTCGGCAAGGCGCCGCCGGGCCTCAATCAGGACGAAGCGGTCAACGCGTGGAACGCATATTGCCTGCTGAAGACGGGCCAGGACCAGGTTGGGGTTCGCTGGCCTGTTGTTTTATGTGCGAGGCATCGGTGGCAACTGGATCCCGCTTTACATTTACCTGTTGATACCCTTTCAAATAATAGGCGGTTTGAGCATAACCACAACACGTGTGCCCGCCGTTGTTTTCGGTTTACTGACAATAGCAGTGATTTACTACGTCGGCAAACGGCTGTTCAATGAGAAAGTCGGTCTTTTGGCCGCGTTGCTGCTGACGGTGAACCCGTGGCATTTTCAGAAGTGCCGATGGAGACGTCACGTTACGGAGAATAGGAGCTTTCGGCTGCATGAAGTTTGATGTGCCGTCCCTCGACTTAGCTCGGGACGAGCACGAATAGGAGTGTAGGCAGCCGGCCTGAATTGAATCCCGCCGCGTGAGACCGCTGCGTCCTGCCTGGCTGCGGTGGCCATACTGCGACGAGCTTTTTAATTGCCCATTCTCGTTCGGCCGCCGGTCCAGGCAAAACGCAGCTTTGGGCAATGAAAGAGAACAATGTTGGACGAAAAAAAAGAAAAGAAAAATGGCAAGCCGCAGGGCAGGCTGATTAACACTGCTTCTTTACCACGAAGAAACACGAAATATTG
>CAYUIL010000274.1:0-2672 GCA_964444715.1 uncultured Pirellulales bacterium
TGAGTATGCCGGTGTATTCGGCCAGCGCGATTGACAATACTCAGGCCAGGGCGTTTGCAGGGCGCGACGTTCATATCAGCGGGGAGAAATTAGTCAGTTTCCACGGCGCCGGCGGAGAGGACGTGCTTGTCGTCGAGAACAAGTTTTTGATGGCTGCCGGTGCGGACACATTCGGCGCAAATAAGGCCGTTGTCTGGATAAAGAGGACGGGAGGCGACGGGAAGAGCGCAAGTGTATGGGCGTATGTGTCGGGGAGGGTCTCTGCCAGGAGGGGCAAAGGGACGCGATTGGCGGGGCTTAACTGGGAAATGGTCGAGCAAGGCCGGGCGATGGTTATCCGGTTTGAGGCGACTGGTGAGGTATTTGTAACGGCAAAAAGCAAAGAATCGGGGGACGTGCGTGGCGGGGAATTTTACAGGACTGCGTTTTCGGCGGTTGCAGTGGTTGACAAAGGATTTGCGGATAAGTGTGGGTCGGTTTCGCCGGTGCGGCTGGAGCCGAGGGAGACCAAATCGGTTGAGTCGAGGCGTGAGCCGGCTGAGCCAAAGGAAAAGCCGATTGTCGAAGGTGGTCAGGCGTCTGGGCCGTTTGGATTTATTGAGCGGATATTAAGGCCTTTGAGGAAGCCGGAAGCCAAAATCCCGGAGTCCCGGCCGCAGGCGAAGATACGGTATCCGGTGAATATTGCGCCGGCGGGGGATGTAGAGCCGAACGTCGAGTGGGGCGGTGCGGGAAAAGGGACGGAGGTTGCGACGATAATCGGGCGGTTCTATCTGTGGCAGAAGCAGGATGAACATGGCCGGCTATTGGAGATGCAAGCGGACGCGGCTGTGGTGTTTTACTCCGGCGAGAAGCTAATCGCCGGTGAGAAACCGGGCGGGGTGCAGGGTTTGGGGGCCGCGGGGACGATTGAGGCGGTTTACCTTTGCGGAGACGTGGTGATGACGGAGGGATTGCGCACGATACGGGCGGATGAGATGTATTATGAGTTCGGGGAGAAGAGAGGCGTGGCGATTAACGCGACGTTGCGGAGTTTCGACGTTGGGCGAGGGATTCCGATTTACGTGCGTGCGGCAAAGGTGAGGCAGTTGGCGGAGAGCGAATTTGCCGCCGAGGACGTGGTTTTGACGAGCAGTGAATTTTATGTGCCGCAGATTTCGGCCAGGGCGTCGAGCGTGCTGGTTACAGATACGACGACGATGGACCAGCAGATTAAGGACAGTTCCTACGACGTGCAGATGCGCGACGTTCAGCTAAAATCGGGGGAGATGACGATATTTTACTGGCCTTTTGTGCGAAGCAATCTGGAGAGGCCGGATGTTCCCTTCAAGAGCGTTCGTGTTGGCCGCGATGAGAGTTGGGGGACAAGCGTGGAAAGCCGGTGGTATTTATCGCGCCTATTGGGTTTGCAGGAGCCGGAGGGGACCGACGGGACCTTTGAGCTGGACTACCACAGTAAACGCGGCGTGGGCAGCGGAATGGACGTGGATTATGCACAGGAGAACCGATTAGGTCATATTATCGGCTATGTAATTAACGACAGGGGCGAGGACCGGCTGGGGCGGGACGCGAGCAGACAGGACCTTAAGCCGCCGCGAGAGCTCCGGGGGCGATTCGGGTGGGTCCATCGGGAGTTTATGCCTTACAACTGGCAGGTTACGACCGGCATAAATTACGAATCGGATGAGCATTTTGTCGAAAGTTTCTACCGCAGGGAGTTCGGCACGGGTGAGGACCGCGAGACGTATATTCATCTGAAAAGAATTGAGGACAACTGGGGCCTGGCGTTTACAGGTAAGGGCCGGCTGAACAATTTTGCCGACGAGCTTGAGGAATCTCCCACTGCCGAGTATCACCTAACAGGACAGTCGATTTTTGACGATAAGCTGACGCTTTATAGCGACACGCAGGGCGGCCGGTATCGGCAGCGGATAGGCAAGTACCACGCGACGGCGATGAGCGACAAGTTTTTCACTTTCGGCTCGCACCGAACCGAACTTGATATGCCGGTTTGGCTGAGCGGGGTAAAGGCGGTGCCGTTCATTGCGGGGACGGTCGGCTACGACGACCGCAGCGGGTTTAACCGCTCGGTGGTCGATGGGAGCAATAGCAACGCTTTCAACGAGGACGTTGTGGGGATTGGTGAAGCGGGATTGCGCGCGTCGAGTGAGTTTTGGAAGACCTATCCGGGGGTCAGGTCCCGGCTGTGGGACTTGGACGGGCTGCGCCATATTGTGAGGCCTGAATTGGTTACGGCGGTTTATGGGGAAAGCGACATCATCGTCAAACAGCACGACGTGATTCACGCGGGAATATCGCAGCGATTGCAGACAAAGCGCGGGCCGGCGGGGGACGAGCGGACGGTGGACTGGATGCGTCTGGATTTGGGAGGGACGTGGTTTACCGACAACGAGCCGCGAACGGAAGATAGTGCGCCTTACAGGTTTATTTGGAATCGGCCGGAGACGGCGTTAAGGATGTATACGATGCCGGGGATTCTCAACGGCGACCTGGGGGCCGGGCTAAAGAAGTTCGAGACCTACGGGCCGGCGAGGGATTATTTTGACGCCGACTATATGTGGCAAATAAGCGATACGACGGCTTTTCTGGGTGACGCTTATTACGACGTTCACAGCGGCACGTTCGAGCAGGTCAACGTTGGTTTCTCGCGG
>CAYUIL010000275.1:0-2651 GCA_964444715.1 uncultured Pirellulales bacterium
ATAATGTCAACATCAAAGCAGAATACAGGATTCAGAAGACAGGAGACAAAATAAAATTATGATTTGCCTACCACAGAGAAATTCATATTGCTACGAAAATTATAGCCACAGAGGACACAGAGTTCACAGAGAATTTTCATGTTTAGGGCTTGCCTGCCCCAGCAGGTCGTTAGCAGGGGTGGCGGGGTTATTTATGGCAGTGTTCCCGCGTGAGGTTCGCTGGGGTGTTAGGGGGTAATCATTCTCAAATAAGAAAGGCCCCGCGATGCGGGGCCTTTCTTTGGCGTCAATGTCGGTGATTTATTTGGGCGTAACGCTTGTCGCACAGGGTCCTTTTTTGCCCTCACCCACTATGTAATCAACCTTCTGCCCTTCGCTCAGATTTGCATACCCGGTCGTCTTGACTTCCGAGTGGTGAACGAAGAGGTCCGGGCCTCCGTCGTCGGCGACGATAAAGCCGAACCCTTTTTGCTCATTGAACCATTTTACTGTTCCTGAACTCACAATAATACTCCTTGGCCTTTTAGATGGCCGTCAATCTAATATGCCTCTCACATTTTTTTTGGAGGATATCCTTGAAAGGCGGAAAGATATGCTCAACAAGGCATCTATTATACCACACATCCCCCCAGCCGCAACAAAAATAATAAAAAATCATTCAAAATTTCTAAAAAACCCGCTTTTAACCACCCCCTGTTTACGACTTACAGGGACAGGCAAGGCACTAAGTGTTTTTTATTTTTTCCCTTCGATTTCACTCAGGGCAGGCTTTTACCTTTTTACTTGCCCGCAATTCTATCGACAAACCCGGCCTGTTTACAACGCTTTTCTTACCACGAAGAACACCGAGAACCGCGAAGTTTACCCACCACAAGCGTGGTTTACCAGTCATAGGTTGAAACTGCGTTTGAAATCGACGATCATCGATAATCAATCAAAAATACTTTAACTCTCTCGCCCTCAGTTTCCACAAAGAATGCGGACCGAAGCGGGCTGGCGAGGCAGCAGCGAAGGCATACGATAAGGCCGCTCGAAAATATCACGGGGAATTCGCGAGATTGAACTTACCAGATTAGCCACAAAGACACAAAGGCACTAGGTGTTTTTTTCTTTTTAATTTTACCTTTTGCCTTTTTACTTGCCTGCTTCAGGCGCGGTTGTTGCTGCCGATGTATTCGGGGACAAGCTCTTTGATTTTCGCTGCTATCGCGCCGTGCTCACCCGTTTTGGCAAGGGCCACAAGCTGTGCAATCCCCTGGCGGAGCCGGTCACGGTCCATCGGTATATTCTTCCATATAGCGATTTTCGGATGTCTTGTCTCCTGCATATCCTCGCCTTTTATCGACAGCTCCTCAAAGAGCTTCTCGCCTGGTCTGAGACCCATAAATGTTATTTCGATGTCTTCGCCGGGTCGAAAGCCGCTCAGCGTAATCAGTTCTCTCGCCAAATCGACAATTTTCACCGGTTCGCCCATATCAAGCAGGAAGATCTCCCCGCCTTTGCCCATCGACGCCGCCTGCAAAACAAGCTGGCTGGCCTCCGGTATGGTCATAAAGTAGCGTTTCATTTCCGGATGCGTAACCGTTACAGGCCCGCCCTGCGCGATTTGCTTTCTGAAGATGGGGACAACGGAGCCCTCCGAATCCAGAACGTTGCCGAACCGCACCGTAACGAAATGCGTCTTGCTTGTTCTGTTCAGGTCCTGCACGTACATCTCGGCCACCCGCTTGGATGAGCCCATTATGCTGCTCGGGTTCACCGCCTTGTCGGTACTTATCATAACGAAGTTGCCGCAGCCGAATTTGTCCGCCGCGTCCGCCACCGTCTGGCTTCCAACGACGTTGTTTTTTATCGCCTCACCGGGATTGGTCTCCATCAAAGGCACGTGCTTGTGTGCAGCGGCGTGAATGACGACTTCGGGCCTGAATTTATCAAAGACGGCATCCACTCGAGTCCGGTCGGTGGTGTCGCATACAACGGCACTGGCCGGGATGTCGGGCCATCTTTCGCGAAGTTCGCGCTCAATATAAAAGAGGGGGTTTTCCGCCTGTTCCACCAGCAGCAACAGCTTCGGCTTATAGTAACACATCTGCCGGCACATTTCCGACCCTATCGAACCGCCGGCGCCTGTAACAAGAATCGTCTTTCCCTTGATAAATGCCTCTATCGAGTCCGTATCGAGCTGAACCGCCGCTCTGCCAAGCAGGTCGTTAATATCGACATCGCGTATCTGCGAAACGCGGAACTTGCCTGAGGCGATGTCTGTCATCGACGGCACCGTTCGAAAACGGACCTTCGTGCCCTGGCAGACCTGGATCACGCGCCTTCGCTGCGGCACGGTCGCCGAAGGCATTGCAATGGCCACCTCTTCTATTGTTTTCTCCTTGCAGATTTCCGGAAGCTGCTCCACCATCCCCAGCACGGGGATGTCGTGTATCCTGATGCCTTGCTTTGAGGGGTTGTCGTCGATAAAACCGACCACCTCATACTCCGCCACCGGCATGCGATGAATCTCCCGAAGAAGCGATTCCCCTGTGTTGCCCGCCCCGACAATCAGAAATCGCTTTAATCTTCCGGCCTCCACCGTTCGGAATTCCTCGTAGTAAAGCCGTATCACCATTCGCAGCCCGGCGAGCAGGAATATTGTTCCG
>CAYUIL010000276.1:0-2635 GCA_964444715.1 uncultured Pirellulales bacterium
CGGCAAAACCCAAGACGCCACACAGCAACCCCCCACGCGCAGGACCAACAGGCCCCACGCACCGAACACATAACGCCTCCCATTCCGACCGCTGTCCAGGACAACTCCAGCCCAGCCACCACAACCACGAACACCACCACCACCGCAGCCCGCGCCCAAATCCACGCCACCGCCGAGTGGAAAGAAATTACTAAAAGGTCCGCGCCCAGTTCAAGCCAAAGAACGGTACATAACCCGACCTTATCGGAAGGGCTCCGCAAACACCGACTCCGCCCATCCGATAAGGCGTGGTTATGCAAACTGGGCGCGAGCCTCTCTTAAACCTCCGCTGCGCTCCGGGCCGGCTGCTGCGCAGCGTGCAGCCTTCAGGGAGCCGCGCGGCCGGCCCACATCGGCACATGCTTTCAACTGGGTGTCCCGCGTTCCGGGGCGCGGCCGCGCGGCCACAGTCCAGCGGCAAACACCGCCGCTTCCCCGTGGGCGTTTCGGCAGTCGTCGCGCCGCTGCGCTTGCGCGCCTCCCGCCAAAACGCGGGGCCGTTGTTCCTCTTCTTGGGCGCTACGATCACGCCCTGGCTCTCCGGGGCGTGCTCTCCGCGCCCACGCGGGGAGGAAAACAAAAGCAACGGCAAGGTGGCGCAGCTTCGCGCGCATCGTCTCACGCGGCCCAGCCCCCACCCTCCCGCGCCGCACCAACGCGCAACTTCCGCCCCCCACCCTGCGGGCGGGGCCGCGTTTAATAAAAAAAATTAATTACGGGAGGGGGTTGGGTGGGGGCTCTCGCCCCCCCAAAAAAAAACAGACACAAAAAACCGCCAAACCAAAGATACAACGGCAGTTTTCTCACCACTTTCCGCCCGCCCTCGCCTGCGACGCGGAAAAGCCACCCCGCGCGCGGGGCAAGCCCCGCGAAAGCCCCCGGTCGATCATGATAGACTCTGGTAGTCATGGCAGTTTCCCAACCATCAGCACTCGTTCAGCAGTTGCGCAACAAGGTTGCCGACCAAGTCTTCTACACCCGCAACGGCGTCACCTACGTGCGCGCCCGCGTGAGCCCGGACAACACCCGCACCGCAGCGCGAGACACAGTCCGCACCAGGCTCTCAGACGTCGCCACCATCTACCGCGACGACCTTACGCGATCGCAAAGGCTGGCATGGGCCGAAGCCGCCAAAACCATCGGGCCCCGGCCCCACCGCTCCGGATCCGGCAAGCTGACAGGCTGGATGTATTTTCACAACGTCAACTTAGTCCTCGAAAACCTCGGCGTGGGCGCCACGCTTGATCCACCACAACGCCAACTGCCCGACCCCATACTCTCGCTCACCGTAGACACGCTCGACGCAGCCACTCAAACAATCAAACTCAACGCGACAGGCGCGGAAGGGTCGTCAAGCTACCTCATCGTTTACGCCACCCCCAACACCGGCCCCGGACGCCTCTCGCCCAACGGGGTCACCAGGCAAATCGCAGTCATCAGGCCGGAAACCCCGCGACCCTTCGACATTTCAGCCGCCTGGACTTCCAAATTTGGTACACTGCTGGCAGGCTCTCGCGTGGTCTTTCAAGCGGCACAGGCCAACTCACTCGACGGCCAACTATCGCCCCGCGCATACGCGACAGCCATCGCCACAGGTGAAACAGACGCCATGCAACTCATCCAAGCACAAACACTCGAGGCTGACGCGGCAGAGATGGTCTTCGACTCCATCCCGCAAACCTACAGACACCTATTGCTGCAAACCTCAATCAGATCAGCGGGGACCGGCTTCCACGGTGCAATGTCCATCGGGCTCACGCTCAATGACGACACGGGCGCAAACTACGATAAAGTCCAAGCGCTCGCAGGCGGCTACTCCTACCAATCAGCCCAGGCAGCGCAAACGCTTTTCAGCTTTTCAGGAATACCGGACGCCACCGCCGACGCGAACCGCTTTGGCCCAGCGCTCATACACCTACTCTTCTACTCGATGACCGACAGATACAAGGACCTCATCGCGCAAACGACAAACTTCCCACTTGGTGGCAGCACAGGTTACGATTGGCTCAACAACGCAAGAGCAGTCTGGCGCTCGACGTCAGGTATAACCAAAATCGCCCTCAAGGGCGACACAGGCACCAACCTCCTCGCCGGCTCAACCGGCTCTCTTTACGGAATCTCTTAAAAACCGTGCTAGACTACATTCCGGGCCGCCAGAAAGGACTTTTCCCCTATGGCGAAAGTCGCGTTTTCAGCACTCGTTTCCGACCTCAGAAACAAAGTCGGCGGCAACGTCTTTACCAAAGTTCGATCCGGGCCTATGGTGAGAATTAAAGTCTCCCCAGCCCAACCAAGATCAGCGGCCCAAACAGCCGTCCGCTCCAACTTCACAACCAACTCAAAAGCATGGGACACAATCAGCCAAACCCAACGGAACGGCTGGATCGCCCTCGCCGCTTCCCTTCCGCAAAAGGACATCTTCGGCAACACCTACTACATGACCGGGCTGCAACTCTACCAGCAGCTCAACCGCAACCTGCAAACAATCGGTGTCGCCGTCATCAGCGACGCGCCCGCCAGCGTTTCAGTCGGCGCGCCAGGCGCGGTCACAGTGGCCAGCGAAGCAGGCCCTACACTCACCGTCGCAACGGCCAAC
>CAYUIL010000277.1:0-2632 GCA_964444715.1 uncultured Pirellulales bacterium
CAGCTCTGCTTTTGGTTTACGCACTGACGACAGTGAGAGCACTATAGAAACAGGCGATATCAGCGGGGATATTACCGCCACAGCAGGGGGCGACAGGGCTGCTGCTATAAGAAGCGGCGGCTCGATGACTATTGACGCGATTAGCGGAAACATCGATGCCAACGCCGGCGGGGATTATGCTTATGGCATCTTGTCCTATGGCCCGATGGATGTTACAGTTGACGGCGGGACTATCAGCGCCGTTGCCAATGGCGGGACGAATTTCGCCGCCATTCAGTCGGGAGACATTAGCGGAGGTACATTAGTCACCCAGGATGCCAATGACACGGTTGAGATAGTAGCCGGCTCCACGATAATCGGCGATATCGACCTGGCTGAGACCACTGACGATGACCTGCTGACCCTGTCGGGTGTTAATTCGAATAGCACCACGTTCGCCGATGATATAAATAATGTCGAGACGATAGACATCACCGGAGGTACGTGGCATATCAACGGTAACGTTATCAACAGTACCAACGGCACTACGGTCACCGGAGGCGTCCTCGGAGGTTCCGGCACGCTGGGAAATGTGTATATAGAAGATGGCGGCACGCTTAACCCCGGCAACAGTATCGGGACTATACACGTCACCGATTTGATATTCAGTCCGGGCGGTCTTTACGAGGTGGAATTTAACAACGACGAAGAAGCCGATTTGGTGGATTTCACCGGGACGGCTGACTTGAATGATGCCACGATTCAGGGCACGAAAACTCTCGGCGAGCTTATTGACCATGCGTTTGAGGTGAATGTAATTGAGGCAAACGGCGGAAGCGCCGCATTAGTCGGCGAATTTGCGAGTGTCACTGGTAACACGGCGTTTCCACTTTATTCCGTTACCTACGATACAGATGCTTGTGATGTCATCCTGAACGTTGATTTGGACTTCGCATATTACGCAACTACGGATAACCAGTGTTCTGTCGGTGAGGCATTCAATTATCTGATTGAAAACGGCGGGGCTACTGGGGATATGTGCGATGTTATCATCGCAATCGAGGACCTGCCCGATGGGGATGCAGTCAACGCGGCTTACAACCAGATGATGCCTCAGGATGCGCTCGGCCTGCCGGATGTGACCAGAAATATGATGAACCAGTACTGTGGTAGTATTTTCGACCATATGGACAGTGTTCACGGCGGCAAGCAATATGCTATGTTGAGTGACAGCCGTTATCTCCTGGCCAGTGCGGACAATTCACTGGCTGCACCGCCTGAAATCGACAAATGGATGCCGTTTGCCAAAGGTTTCGGGACCTGGGGCGACAGGGACACGAAAAACGACATCTCCGGCTATAACTATGATGTCTATGGGATAGTGGCCGGTATGGACAAGATGGTCTCTGAGGATACCCTCCTCGGTTTCAGTGTCGGCGGCTCAAGGGCCAACGTCGATTACAGTCAATATGGCGCAAGCGCTGATATAGATTCCCTGCTCGTCTCATTGTATGGGGCCTATTTTAAGGATGACTGGCACGTTGGTTTGACCCTCGGATACGGGCATAACTGGTATGACTCGCAAAGGGATATATGTTTTGACTCTATTGACCGTCAGGCCGAATCTGACCATCAGGGCGATGTGTATTCTGTTGCAATGGAATTTGGCAATAACTTTGGCGGCACAGAAATGCTCTTGGAGCCGGTTGTTGGTGTGGGTTATACATCAGTCCACGAGGGCAGCTATACCGAGGAAGGAGCAGATTCTCTGAATTTGGAAGTTGATTCGGTGACGGAGGATGGTTTTTACACCAAGCTCGGGCTCAGGGTGGCTAAGGAATATCGCTCTGAGCAGGATCAGGATACGAGATGGGTTCCCAGGGCAAGTGCGTTCTGGATTCATGACTTTGTTGACCGCACGCAGCTGGATAGCGCATTTGTCGGCGGCGGCAGTTTCACAACCGAAGGCCTCGAACCTCTCAGTGATATATTTAATCTTGGTGCGGGGTTGGATGTTTACTTCAATAAGGACCTGCGGTTGTTCGTCGATTATGGCTGGCAGTCAGCGGGTAATTTCAACTCTAATACGGTGCAGGCAGGAGTGCAGTGGTCTTTCTGATTCCAGCCTTTAGAACTTGTTTCTAACAAAAAAGCCACCGTGAAGGTGGCTTTTTTGTTGGACCCATTCTGTGCGGGGCAAGAACCTTAAAAGGACGGCCTCTCCATTTTGCCGAAGGCAAAACAGAGTCCCGGATTTATCGGGACGGTCAACTTTCTACTTACTACTTTCAAACAAACCTCTGACGCGAAGCGGTCGCTCACGAGTCGAAACCAGCACTATTGCCGCACCAGCTTCTTGAGTTGAGCATTCTCTTTCTGCAGACACTTGAGCTGCTTGACCTGGTTGAGCTTCATCTGGCCGTATTGCCTTCGCCAGTTGTAATACGTCGCATCGCTGATGCCTAATTGCTTGCAGACCTGTTCAAGCGTTCCGCCGGAAGCGATGACCGCGTTGGTCTGTCTTAACTTATTGACGATTTGTTCTGCTGTGTGATACTTGCGTTTCATTTGGGTATCCTTTTCACTCAAGAACCGACTATTGTTTACGGATACCCTCTAATTCGCAATGGTACAGTTTTCGGGGGTCACATCA
>CAYUIL010000278.1:0-2571 GCA_964444715.1 uncultured Pirellulales bacterium
ATTATATTAGTAAAGCAGATGGACTGGTAGAAAAAATTGTCCCCCGTAAAAATATCGCTGTTGATACTCGCAATAAGCCCCGCGGTTACCGGACGGCTGGCTGCGCTGGAAATTCCGCAAACGCGCCTTGCGGTTCCCGGCTGCAATGACTGCTGTATCCCTTACTTCGCCGACTATCCGATTGACAAAAAGAACGACAGGATTGAGCACGTTATATTAGCCATCCACGGTGCTGGTCGTAATGCCCGAACAACGTTTCACAGTTGTTTGTCCGTGCTTAAATCGAAGAGCGGCGAAGAAACCAAGACCCTTGTCATCGCCCCGCAGTTTCTTTCGGAGGAGCACGTCAAGGGTCTTAACGACCCAAACCTGCTTTTCTGGAAAGCTACCCCATTTTGGGGCTCATCCAACTCAACAACTGCCGGTTCGGGGACGTACCTGGGAATAAGTTCTTATACCATTCTCGAGAACCTCATATCGCGGGTGGCGGCCAAAAAGACATTCCCGAATGTCAGGAGAATCACCATACTCGGCCATTCCGGCGGCGGGCAACTGGTAAACAGGTTCGCTGCTTCAAATACCGTTGAATTTGATGCCGTAAGACCGGCCGGAATCAAATGCAGGTACATCGTAATGAACCCGTCTTCCTATGTTTATCTAAGCCCGAAGAGATATGATGAGGCAAAAGGTGTATTTGCTGTGCCCACATCGGAGCGGATTAAGGATAACCCCGGCTACAATCATTACGGTTACGGTCTCGAAAAACTCTACGCTTACCAAAGGGCGAAAGGCCTGACGGCCGAAAAAATCAGAGAGATGTACCCCAAAAGAAACGTGATTTATATGCTCGGCAAAAAAGATTGTGTCCCCGATAAATCGATGAGCAAAAAACCCTCAGCGATGCTCCAAGGCAAGAATCGATTGGAAAGGGGCAGGATTTATTACAAACATCTGATAGACGAGTTCGGGCCGGAAATCAAAAAGACACAGAAGCTCGTTATAGTGCCGCAGGCAGGTCATTCCGGAAGGCAGTTGATACTCTCCGAGCAGAGCCGGAGCCATATTCTCAGGCCCTGATAAAAAAAGGCCCGCCGAAATTGAGCGGGCCCTGCAAATCCACAAGTCAGCCCACCTATTTTTCGTCCAGGATTTCGAGGCAGACAAATTTTTTGCCTTCGAGGAACTCAAGCGACGCCCCGCCGCCCGTCGAGATATGTGTAACCTTTTTGTCGAGGCCTAATTTTTTCAGTGCGCTTGCGCTGTCGCCTCCGCCTATGACGCTGCGAGCGCCTTTGTCCGTTGCGTCAGCAACCGCCTGGGCGACTGCCTTTGTGCCTTCATCGAAAGGCGGCATCTCAAAGACGCCCATCGGGCCGTTCCAGACGATTGTCTTGGCGTCTTTCAGCTTGTCGGCAAAGAGTTTCTGGGTTGCGGGGCCTATATCCATACCCTGCCAGCCGGCCTCAATATCGCCGGTAACGACCTTGTTGTCGGCGCCGGCCTTGAATTCCTTTGCGACGACGGTATCGACCGGCAGCAGGAGCTCGCAGTTTGCGCTTTTGGCCTTTTCCTGCAGTTGGTTGGCTTTTGAGAGGAAGTCATCTTCGCACAAGCTGTTGCCCACGGTTTTGCCGTCGGCCTTGAAAAAAGTGTAGGCCATTGCGCCGCCGATGATGATTCTGTTGACCTTGGTGATGAGGTTTTCGATGACACCTATTTTGTCGGAGACCTTTGCTCCGCCTAAGATTGCGACGAAGGGCCTGACCGGATTGGCGACTGTTTCACCTAAGAATTTCAGCTCTTTTTCGACCAAAAAACCGATGACGCGCGGCTTGCCCTCCATCATCGCGGGCACGGTGTACATAGAAGCGTTGTCCCTGTGGGCGGTGCCGAATGCATCGTTGACATAAACATCGGCGAGTTCCGCCATCTGCTTTGCGAAGGCGTCTTTTGCCTGGCGCAGCGCAGGGTCTTCTTTCACCTTCTTGTCTTTGATTTCCTCTTCGGCGTGGAAGCGGACGTTTTCGAGCAGCAGGACGTCGCCAGGCTTTAGCGCCTTTGCCTTGGCCTGGACGTCAGAGCCAATGCAGTCATTGGCGAGTATGACTTCTTTTCCAAGCAATTCCGACAGGCGTTTTGCGACGGGCTTCATCGATGCCTTGGGGTCGGGTTTGCCCCCCGGTCTGCCGAGATGACTGGCCAAGATAAGCGAGCCGCCTCCTTCGAGGACTTTTTTGATACTCGGCAGAGCCGCGACGATTCTCTTGTCGCTGGTAATGTTGCCGTTGTCATCCAGCGGAACGTTAAAGTCCACCCGCATAAATACTTTTTTGCCTTTTACGTCGATGTCTGCTATCGTTTTTTTGGCCATATCCTCACTATTTTCTATTGATTATTGATGATTGATGATTGTAAACGGCTAACGCCTACGACTACGTGCCTTCAAATCATCAATTATCAATTTTTATCCGAGTTTTGCCATTTTTCCCATTATATCGACGGTTCGGTTCGAGTAGCCCCACTCATTGTCATACCAGCTAACCACCTTTACAATGTTGCCCTTGACTATTG
>CAYUIL010000279.1:0-2557 GCA_964444715.1 uncultured Pirellulales bacterium
TGGCTCGAAACCAATAAAAAGGTTGCCGCCTTTTTTCTGCTCGTATTTACACAAACCGGCAACACTTTCCTTGAGGTTCTGATACATCTTCTTCACGCCCACTGTCGCAATATCGTACCCAAACGAGCCGTTCCATATAATAAAGGCCGGCGCCTTTTTAATGTCCGGATGCCACGCCTTTTTCAGCGTCCCATACGCCAAATCAACCGTCCTTGTCCCCAACTCTTCCGCGGCCTTTCGCTCATTGGCATCGAGTGAGGCGATTCCTCCGTATGCAAAGTGACTGTGCGCACCCGGCGTTATCATCGCCAGATGCAAGTTGTTGCTCACCAGCGCATCAGCCACAGCCGCGGCGTTCTTGTCATCGACTTCCACGTCGTAGTGCATCTCGATACCAAGTTCGACGTTATCCGGCAACCTGGGCCGAATTTTGTCGGCCGTTAATTTAATCATCTCCGGTGTGCCGAACTTGCCGCCCCACTCAGGCCTCATATCGCCGGGCACAAATCCGCCCTTGCCGGGATTAAACGTCCACCTGCATATACTATGTAAAGACGCCATTTCATCTTCTCCTTATTAAACCATTATTCCGACAACCTGTGCTTTAGAACGCCTTTCCACCTCTTATACGCCTCCTGGTAGGCCCTTGTCAACTTTCTATTCGGCTCGATTGTGTTGACCGGCCTCAGCCCCGCAAAGGCGTCCTTTGCGTCCCTGTAGATTCCCGCGCCGATACCTGCTCCGCGGGCCGCACCCTGCGAGCCGTCGGTATTGAACAATTCCACGGTTGCGCCCGTAACCGTCGAGAATGCCTCGCCGAAAAGCGGGCTTAAAAACATATTTGCCCTGCCCGCGCGAACTTTCTTAACTGTAACGCCGGCGCCGCGCATAATCTCAAGCCCGTAGTTGAGCGCAAATACGATACCTTCCTGAGCGGCCCTTAAAAGATGCGACCTGCTGTGAATGTTAAAATTCAGGCCGTGAATCGAAGCGCCGATGTTCTGATTTTCCAGTGTGCGCTCCGCACCGTTGCCATAAGGAAGAATCACAAGGCCGTCTGAACCAGCCGGGGCCTTTTCGGCCAGCGCATTCATTTCGGCATAGTCAATCGTCCCCGTGTTATGTTTTAGCCAGCTATTAAGAATACCTGTGCCGTTGAGGCATAAAAGCACCCCGTATCTGGGTTTCTTGGGCGTATGGTTGACGTGGACGAATGTATTGACCCTTGATTTGGGGTCATATTTTGTCTTGTCCGTGATGCCGTAAACCACACCCGATGTGCCCGCGGTCGCTGCTATCTCACCGGGGTTGAGGACATTCAATGAGAGCGCATTATTCGGCTGGTCGCCCGCCCTGTATGAAACTATTGTCCCCGCCTTAAGCCCCAGCGCATCAGCCGCCTGTTTGGTGATATGTCCCTGCACCGAAAAAGTCGGCGCGACCTCGGCAACAAGGTTCTGTGATATCCCGAAATGGCCAAGAACAATATCAGCCGGCCCCTCACCCTTGAAGTCCCACATTATCCCTTCGGATAGCCCTGAAGGCGTGGTCTTGATTTCGCCCGTCATTCTCATCGCAATATAGTCGCCGGGAAGCATCATCTTGTGAATCTTCGCATACACCTTCGGCTCGTTGTCTTTTACCCACTTGAGCTTCGATGCCGTAAAGTTTCCCGGGGAATTCAACAGACGTGTCAGGCATTTTCGCTCGCCGATACTTTTCATCGCCTTTCGGCCAATTTCGACCGCCCTGCTGTCGCACCAAATTACGGCCGGCCGAAGGACCTCATAGTTTTTACCGACGATTACCAATCCGTGCATCTGGTATGATATGCCGATTGCCCTCACATCCCCAGCAGAAAAATTCGTCTGGACCTTTATCTTTTGCGTTGCGGCTATCACGCTTTCCCACCACGTCTGCGGATGCTGCTCCGCCCAGCCGGGTTTCTTTGCGATGATTTCCAGCTCCTTGTCGGGCACCGACACTGTTGCCAGCACCCTGCCCGTTTGGGCTTCCATCAGCGTGGCTTTTATCGACGAGCTTCCAACATCATATCCCAGCAATAACGCCATTTATAAACTCCCTTAAACCATCAACTCAAATACAATGGCAGGGACCTGAAACCCCAGGCCCCTGCCGGATTATTTCTTCACATAACATTGTTGCCCTGACGACTATGCGCCTTGCGTCATCTCAACCGTTGCCGGCTGTAAACCGATTTTGGCAAGCACGGCGTAAAGGACAAAGCCGATTACAAACGCGATTACCGGCGCCGGACT
This sequence comes from uncultured Pirellulales bacterium, assembly GCA_964444715.1. Lineage (GTDB taxonomy): Bacteria > Planctomycetota > Phycisphaerae > Sedimentisphaerales > Anaerobacaceae > Fen-1362. Next base: position 2,280 of record CAYUIL010000279.1, read on the forward strand.
GATAAAGCCGAACTTCTCGGCGTTAAGCATAGGCAATATGGCAACGATAAAGCCAACGGCCCAGGAAATATACCCCGCCAGATTGATTCCTTTGCGAGGCCCGGCCCATTTTTTGCCGCTCAGCAGATAATCAGCGACCATCGCGCCGCAAATCGGCCCAAACGACGCCCCGATGATACTGAAGACCCCAACCAGATTCAGCGCCTTGCCCGTTACCGCCAGAACCAACGCGATAACCGCTCCAATCGAGACCATTACGGCCTTGTTGGCCTTGGGGA
>CAYUIL010000280.1:0-2541 GCA_964444715.1 uncultured Pirellulales bacterium
GCGGAGCAGATGCGGGAGTATTTTGCGGGACGATACGCCCCGAACAATATGGTGGCGGCGTTCGCAGGTAATTTTGAATGGAGCGAAGTTCGGGACATAATCGAGGCCGGCTGCGGGGGCTGGGAAGGCCGCGATGTCAAAAGGCAGCTTGCCGATACGCGGGGCAGCCGGGCCAAAAATCGTATAGAGAAAGCCAACCTTGCCCGTGAACATATATGCCTGATGAGTCCGGCGGTAAGCGCTCAGAGCAACAGGCGATTCGCAGCGTCGCTTTTGAGTATGATTGTCGGCGACAACGTAGGTTCGAGATTTTTCTGGGAGCTTGTGGATAAGGCGATTGCCGAGACCGCATCTATGGAATTTGCACCGATGGACGGCACCGGCGTCAATTGCACTTATGTCCGCTGCAGCAGCGAAAATACGTCCAGAGCGATGGAAATCGTAGGGAATATATTCGCAGACCTGGCGAGAAATGGCGTTACGGCGGAAGAGCTTACCAAGGCCAAGAACAAGGTTTTAAGCGCACTTGTGATAAAAAATGAGCTGCCGATGGGCCGATTGGTCGATTTGGGCTTCAACTGGACATATTTAGGCCAATATCGCACCGTCGAGCAGGATGTTTCTGCAATAAAAGCGGTTACGGTCGCCGATATAAACGCCCTTCTGAAAGATTACCCCCTTGGCGAATTCGCCCAGTTCTCATTAAGCCCGGCCCAGGGCGCCTGACTTGTAACCAATCCATTTACGAAGCTGCTTGAATTACGCTACCCGCGGTGTTAAGATAGATAAGATGCCTGAGAAGGATAGAAAAATTGATGTCTACAAACCTGCTCCACAAGGCGGACCACAGCGAAGGCCTGATATTTTGCGTGCGAAGGATATTATACCCGGCGGCGGAGGCGAAAAAATCTCCCAAATCGATGTCCCGCAGTTTGACCTGGCAGAGGACATAATGGCTGAGCAACGACGGCTCACCGCTATCCGTCGTAAAGGGCCTGGCGGCCCCGCACCAATCCCCTTAACCACCCCACAGCTATCCTCCGATTTGCCCTCGGCTTCACGATGCTCCGATGACGGAGGAGCATTTGAAGAGATTGGTGCGGGGTGGGACCCCATCATAGCGGATATCGTGGCGAGGGATATCCAACGGCTCTGCGGAGGGGCCTGGGCGTAAACGGTTCCGGGGAGTAGTGCGTCAGTCATAGGTCGCAGATTCCAGCAATCATTTTTTTTACCCCCTTGCTTTTGATGGCGGGAAAGTCCTATAATTCAATCAGCGGGCTTTGGTTTTCGTCATCGTATAGAGAAATCAGGGCAAGCCCTCCGATAAACTCCCCGCTTCGCCCTAAACGACGGGGCTATGCGGGGCAAGCAGGGCAGGGAACCAATATAAGAGGGAGAAGAAATGAAACACACTTACACATATTGCAGGGACTGCAAGTGGTGGAATCAGCTCGCTGAGCAGGGAGCGAAGACGCGGCAGGGGGAATGTCGCAGGTACCCGCCGTCTGTGTTTTTTGCCGGCCGGGTGTACCAGACCTTCTGCGGGGTGTCGAATCGTGGCTTCCCAATTACCACCGAGGATTCCTGGTGCGGCGAGGCCCATTTCTGACCCAGCACCTATTTTGAGGAATCAGCTTTTGTGGTTGCTTGATGTCCTTTGACTGAATGGACTATCGAGTATGACCGAAGGTGTTTTCTCAAAATGGGTGCTGGGAAAAAATCTCAAGAAACCGGTTGCAACGGGGGGCCGAAACGCGCATAATTGCGGGGTTAGGAATTCGGTATGCAACTTGTCTCGGCCCCCGTTCTTGCTTTCGCAAGAAAGCACGGGGGAGCCATAGCCGGGTTTGAAGGGTAATAGATGGGTTCAGTATTACAGGCGTTGATAAAACTTCAGAGCGTTGAGAATCTTCTGCGGGCGGCCAAAGCGAAGCTTGCCAGGTGCAGAAGAAACGTCATCATCCAAGAAAATCAAATCAGGACACTTCAAAACGCCCTCGAAGCCAAGAAGGAAGAGATTCAGCTGACGACGATACAATCGGACCGGCTGGAGCTTGAGCTGAAGACCAGGGATGAGGAGATTGCCAAGTTAAGGGCGTCATTGAATTCGGCCAGGACAAACAAGGAGTATGCGGCGGTTTTGACGCAGTTGAACACAACGCGGGCCGATAACTCCAAGATTGAGTCACAGGTACTGGAATTGATGAAGGATATTGAAGCCGACCAGACGGAGTGCCAGAAAATCCAGCAGCAGGTAAATGAGCAGAAGCAAAAGCTCGAACAGATCCGCAAGGAGTCTGAGCAACTGGCGACCAAATACGAGGCCGAGATTGACCAGATTCAGTGTGAGTGGGATGAGGCGGCCAAGCAGGTGCAGCCCGAGTTTCTTGAGATTTTCAAGCGGGTCGCTGAGACATACGACGGCGAGGCCGTCGCGATTATCGAGCAGCATGAGGGCAGGACGGGCGCTTATAGCTGCGGGGGCTGTTTTATGGGCGTCACGGACGAGTGCGTCAATCAGCTTATGACCAAAGACGA
>CAYUIL010000281.1:0-2534 GCA_964444715.1 uncultured Pirellulales bacterium
GGACGTGGATTGGCAGGATAGACGATTTCAGGGTTTACGACTATGCCTTGTCGCAGGAGGAAGTTGCCTGGTTGAGAGGTACGGGCTATGTGCCTTTCGATGCTAAAGCCAATCTCAGGAGCAGCATGCCAGAGACGATTGACTTTGGTGACCTTGCAATACTGGCGCAGCAGTGGCTGAACGAGCATCTCTGGCCGTAGGTTACAGTTTTTTAATGATGTTTTTCGGGGCCTGCAGCGCCAACAGGTGTTGCAGGCCCCGCGTGTTTTTCAGTATCCCGGAAACGCAATACATACTACGCAGCACCAATTCGCAATCGACAATTCCCCTCCTCCCTCGTCCGAGTGTCTGTGTTTGTTTGCCTTCCTCCTGCCCTGCTTGCACTGAGCTTGTCGAAGCGAACTCGCCGAGGGGGCCCCAACAATCTCCTTATCGTTTAGAGCCCTGACCCTCTATTCTCGAATGCCATAGTCGAGCCCTTGACTTCAATCAAGGGTCGCTGGCAGGGGTCGCCTCCCAAATAAAAAGCCGGAGTCGCTTCCGACTCCGGCTTTTGTGAGACAGTGGTAAAATATAGCACAGTTATCTAATTCCACTGCCCCACGGAAACCAAAACATACTAAAGAAAAGAACTATTAACTTGTCATTATTTATTATACACGCCAACGGTCATTTTTTGCAAGCATTTTTTCCCGGTTTTTTCAAATTTTTATCGATTCCTAACCCCTTCTTAACAAAGACCTTATAATCATATCCCCGTTCATCGCTCAATAATTGCGTTCTCACGGCTTTCCTCTCGGCATCGCCGCGGCCTCAACTTCAAATAAAAGCTCCTCTCTGCAAATGTCGCAAATCACCGTTATCCACGGCCAGTCGAGTCGGCTCTTGAACTCCTCGAATATGTCTTCCACCTCCGCCGTCTTACAGTATGCAACGGCCTGAACAACGTCTGTATCGCCGCAATTCATATCCCGCAGCACCGCCCTGACGTTCTCAATTGTTGTCTTGATTTGCCCACGCGCATCCCCGATATGTGTCGTTGCACCCTTCGCATCTATCGAGGCGGTACCCGAGACAAACACGGTCTCGCCCGCAGGGCTGCTCGCACTCGCCGCCCGTGAAAATGCCGAACCATACTCGAGTGCGCATTGCTGTCGGCCAATCGCCGCCAAAAACTTAATCGAATCCGCCGGCTCCAAAACCGCCATCAGGTCCATACCGCATCGCCCGCCGCCCGCAAGCGAAAGCCCGATGCCGGTGCTGGCCGGCATTGATTGTCGGCTCCCTTTGCCAATAAGTCCCCGTTCCGTGAAGAATTGATTCCGCACCTTGTTGAATTCGCCGTACCACGACAGAATGTCGCCCAGCCACATCCACGTCCGCGGCACGCACGCAAAATCTCTCCCCAATTGCTTCAATGCCGATTCGGCCTTCTCCAACATCGCCCTGGCCTGCTCAGCGCCCTGCCCCGATTCGCTCGCTGATATTCCCGACAGCGTAACATAAACCCGCCCGGGCACTTTCACCATCCGCCCGCACGCCTTGCCATCCACTCTGACTACTTCCGGCTTTTTGGGACTGACTGCCGCGTGAACCTGCACCCCTGATATCGTCCCGCACCGCCCCTGTCTGCCCGTCAACAAGCTCGGCGCAACACCGTCATCCATCTCGCCGTACGCCTCGCGGCGCGCCGCTGATACAACGTCCAACGCCTCCTCAACGGTAAATATCCGCTCCTGCAGAATACTCGCATGCTCACGACTTAGTATCTCCCGAACGCCCGCGAACAATTCTGCAATATCGCTTTGTGCAGGTGCGCAGTCCCTCGGCACCGCTGAAATATATATCTCAGTCGCCGATGAGGATTGAACCTTCCGAGTGTTCATCTCGACAGGCATTGTGCCCCTATCACCCTCAAATCCCACCCAACTCGCCTTAAGGCGATACGCTCTTGGGTAGTTATCCGATTCATTATACCATATCGTTTATGGGAAAGCAATACTTATTGTAAATTTCGACGTACCCCCGCAGACACGCCTCTATGAGCTAAATTAGCCCTCTTAGGCCCTCAATAACGGACGTAAAACGCTGTTATTGAATCTCCTGTCAGAACTCGTCCCTCTCCGGCGGCGCACTGACCTTGGGGGTGGCCATAGTTATCGGCATCTCCACAGAGAGCTCAGCAGAACCTCGGACAATCCGCGCCAGCCGCTCTCCCGTAGCCACAATCGGCCCGGTGACAAATTCAGGGGTATTAAACGTCTCCAGACAGTAGTCATAGAATTCCGGGGCTTTCTGCGGCAGCACCAGCGGCTTATACGCCTTGCCACTCTCATCAACATAGCTAATATAGCTCCTCGTAAATACCCCGTGCTCCCTCTTGCTGCTGAAAACTACCCATCGGCTGTTACTCGACCAACTGTGCCACGACTCGCTTTGGTCGCTATTGATATCAAGCCGACGGTATTCATACCGGCCCGTTTCCTCGGCCGCCTTCAAATCCATTATGTACAAATCGCTGCTCGGCTGCCAGG
>CAYUIL010000282.1:0-2514 GCA_964444715.1 uncultured Pirellulales bacterium
TATTGCGTTCCCTCTTGCGGGTTCTGCATCGAGGTCGCAATCATCGCCATTTGCTCTTCCGAAGGCGGCGCCCCTGCCACGGCGAATTCATTGACTATCTGGCCCAGGGCCTTGAGCTGTGTTCCGTCAGCGTCCATCAGCACAAGGGCCGTGTTCTTAAGCCGGGCACACATATCGCACGGCTGAATGCCGCTCGACATCGCAAGAGTATTGTCCATATAAATCTGGAGCTGCTCTGCCTCAAGCCCAAGCTCTCTGGCCACCCAGTTCATCAGTGCAGGACAACCCGCGGATTTCAGCTCCGGCTGCTGAATCGGCGCAGCCACGGTGAAAGGTTCGATCGGCTTTTCTTTAAGCTCAAGCACCCACGCGCGGCCGTCGGTAATATCGGGGTTCTCCAGACCTGCACCACGCATTACGTATGAATAACCCTCAGGCAGTTCCAAATCTTCGGAAAACGGCAGCCGGCCTACGGCATCCTCCAGCCATTCAGTTATCCGAGAACATACCTCAAGCCGGTCACCAACCAGACCGTTTTTCAGGGCGTCCTTGAACAGGGTTCCTAATGTTACTATATCATAGGCATCGGCGACCATTGCCCCGCCCGGAATGTACTGTTGCTCTATTTCTGCTGCAATCGTAGGCAGCGGACCAGGAGTTCCCTCCGACGTAATCATCACCGGGCAGTCAATCTCGACGCTGCCGTTCTCACTGGCCGTGTAAATCGCAAGGTCAAACGGAACACCGGGGTTTCTTGGCACGCCATCCGGTATCTCCGCGTCCTCGTCCAGAAAACCAATTGCCGACCTGTCGTCCACCGACCCGTCGTTATAGTATTGGCCGCGAGCTTCAAGGCGGCCGGTTATCTTCAGCGGCTCTGCGCTTACGATTGCAATCGCCGCCACTGCTTCATCACCTTCTGTCTCCGACAGAATTATTACTGGCCCGCCGCCGCTGGTATACAGCCCAAACCCGTACACGCCTGTTCCCAGCGCGTCATCGGAGCTGCCCGTCACCGACACGTTCAGTGCGCCGTCCGCGCCGTCGGTGTATATTTCCCCGTTCTCGGAGATAATCGCAACGCCGCCCGTCTCGCTCGGACCCTCGCCGTATAAAGTGTCTGTCCGATACTCACAGCAGCCCGGCCCAAACGTCGTAACGTCGCCGCCTATTTGAATGTCCTCTTCGCCTAATATCCACAGGTTTCCCTGATGCGTGCTTGTCTCGGATTTAAGGTCGACCGATGTCTCCGCCGAGTCCTCTGAATTACCAACAAGATACATATCGCCTTCCGTGCACTTTCTGACGTAACCATTAGCGGTGAGCTTATTGCCCGCCTCAATCCGCTGGTCGCCATAGCCGTTGGCCTTCGTGTTATTGTTCAAAAGGACATTATGGCCTGCGTACACGTCGCCGCCAAGATAGGTCGTGTCATCTGAAGAGCTTAGCGTGATGTCCCCTTCAGCTTCAAGATTGCCCGCGACCTCAAGGTCGCCGTATGCGTATCCAGCACTGGCGGTAATGGTCATATCTCCGCCTGAGTAAGCGCTGTCAGGAGCAGCATTAAGGTAAATGTTGTAGCCGGCCTCAACCAGCATATCGCCGTCAGAGGTCAGCTTCCCATCTGCGACGATGTTAGAACTGATGCTCGCGGGATTCGCGCTAACAGTAAGATTTCCGGCTGCTGTTACTTCGCCGCCAAGTCTAATATCGCGCCCCGCTCTGACAGTCAGGTCACCTGACCCTGTCAGCGTTTTGCTCGCCGCCGTTACCACGTCCTGGCCTGCCTCGAGATCCTTGCCGCCGGCAACCACGGTATTGTTGTTCAAAAGAAGGTCCTGACCTGCCGAGACACTGTCATCAAGTTTTATAGTGGCATCCGACGCCGAAATCTCAATGTCGCCGAGAGTCGTTGTCAATGTGCTCTGGGCCCACATATCACCAACGCCGTCGTCGTCATCATCGGCATCCAGATACATATTGCCGCCCGCCGTGGCCGCACCGCCCAGCGTGATATTGTCGGCGGCGGTCATCTTCATATCCGAGCCGGCGTTGCTTGTCCCGGCCACCTGAATGTTCTCTCCATAAACCTGCAAATCACCAGCCGTCGCATTCAAAGAATTCTGCGCCAGCACGTCGCCGAGGCCGTCTTTGTCGGTATCGGCGTCTATATTCATACCGCCCGCGGCCGTTGCGTCGCCGGCCAATGTTACGCCGTTCCCGGCCAAGATACTCAACTGGCCCGCGGTGGTCTTTGTTACCGTGCCGCCTGCATAAACTGCTCCGCTTGTTGCCGCTATCTTCTGGTCGCCGAGGCCGTCAAGCGTTCCATTGTTATTCAGTGTGATATTATAGCTTGCGAGCAAATCACCGGCTGCTTCGAAGTCGTCCTCTATGATTAAGCTGCCGAGCTCAACGTCCACTGTCCCGTCGAGATAAATACCCGTCTGGCCGCCGAGATAGATATCACCAGCGCATGTCTTGGTGAGAGTTCCCTTTGCCAACGGAGTGCCG
>CAYUIL010000283.1:0-2512 GCA_964444715.1 uncultured Pirellulales bacterium
TTATCCCCGTCGGCACTCAGCTTGCCGTATGTCTCGTATGCGACATCGACAGGCCCCAGCGACTTACCGCACGCAAGCTCTAAGGGACTATCCTCGTCGACAACCCGTGTTGTATGCGTCTTCACTATCCCAACCGAATTTTCCTTTAACTCTGCCATAACCAGCCCAAGTATACCCCAAACGCCCTGCCTGTAAAGTGCGAGACAGCCGTCGTCTTGTGCTGTGATTTTTTCTCTACTCGCGGCCAAAAACACTTGACATAATTGCGCCGCCGGCGTAAATTGTCCCTTAACAGCATCACTGCCATAAGGGGTGGTTTTTGCCGTGAACCTTTAATGAAAGGGGACACAAATGGCAAAGAAAAGGAAAGCAAGGGGTCGGTGGAGCAGGCGGGATATTAATCTTCTCAAGCGGCTCTTTCCCGCAACCGCCACATCCAAAATCGCAAAGAAGCTTCGTCGCAAGACCGACGCCGTCAAAAAGAAGGCGTCCAGAATGGGCCTTAAAAAATCCAGGGTCTATCTGCGACGCATCGGCAGGGCATAACCTGCTTTGTGGCAACGGGTGGTATTTGATTTCGCCTGACTGATTCAATATACTGAATCGGCGATGGCAATTGAGCAACATCTCAAACAGGCGGTGCTCTGGGAAGCAGCACAGGATAAAAAAGTGCAATGCTTTCTGTGCGCACATCAATGCCTGATACCCGACGGTAAAATCGGCAGATGCGCCGTTCGTAAGAATGTCGGCGGCATCCTATATTCGCTCAATTACGACAAGGTTTGCTCGGCCAATCCGGACCCGATAGAGAAAAAGCCGTTGTTTCATTTTCAGCCGGGCAGCTCCAGTTTTTCAATCGCGACGATGGGCTGCAATTTTCGATGCGATTTCTGCCAGAACTGGCAGATAAGCCAGGCCGCGATTGAGGATGGGCAAATCGACGGCCAAGCCATCAGCCCAGAACAAATTGTCAGCGCCGCTGAACGCTACAACTGCAAAAGCATTGCCTATACCTACACCGAGCCGACCGTCTTTATGGAACTGTGCGCTGATTGCGGCAGATTGGCCAAGCAGCACGGTCTTGCCAACGTTTTTGTCAGCAACGGCTACCAGACCAAAGAGGCAATTGACTTCGCAGCCGACTGGCTCGACGGAATCAACGTGGATTTGAAGGCCTTCAGCGAAGATTACTACCACCGACTGTGCAAGGCCAAACTCCAGCCGGTCTTAGACACAATCGAGCATATCGCAAAGCACACCAATATCTGGATGGAGACGACGACGCTGCTGTTGCCCGATGAAAACGATTCAGATGAGGAGTTGAAACGACTTGCCGACTTTCTGGTCACAAAGGCCAGCCCCGACGTCCCCTGGCACATCAGCCGATTCTACCCGCAATACAAATATACTGATTCAGTCCCCACCCCACCAGCATCGTTGCAGCGGGCCTACGAAATCGGCAAACAGGCCGGGCTGCACTATGTTTATTTAGGCAACGTCCCCGGCTCAAAGCAGGAAAACACATACTGCTACAAGTGCGGCAAAGTCCTTATCGAACGCGTCGGCTACAATGTAGCTGCAAACCGAGTAAAGGATTCACACTGTCCCGACTGCGGCACCAAAATTGCCGGGTTCGAGCTGGGATGAGTTTCAAGTGCCGCCTCAAGGCCCCCTGCCGCCACGGAAACGTCGGCCGCCACCTCTCCTAAACCGATAGGCCGGCGGCCCTATTGCCTCAGCGATTCGCGGATCAAGTTTGTATTGCCCGCCTTCGATGGCAAGCGCCTTGCCGTTGACCAGGGCATCGGCAATTTTCTTGTGCGCCGAGTCAATGATTCTGCCGAAGGTCTGTCTGGAGATGTTCATTTTTTGGGCGGCATCGGCCTGATAAAGCCCTTCGAGGTCTGCCAGGCGAATGGCCTCTACTTCATCGACCGTAAGTGTAATATGTGCGAGCACCGACAGGGGAATCCCTTGCGGCTTGTAAAAGCTGCTTTGCGGCATACAGCCCACTCGTCTGAAATTGCAGGGCCTCGGCATAACTAACGTCCTATTTCGATGATACTGCCTGCTTTTATTTCCCTAAACTGAGCAGGGTACCTCTGTTTTATTTCCTGCTTGTACTGCGTGCAATGACACGGAGCAATTAGTCCAATTTTTTGAAGTTTTTCCAGTCTTGAGAATCCGTGGAACCCTCCCACAACCCCATAAATTGTTCCAAGCTGCCTTGCTTGTTCAATTATGTTTTCCAGGCCCGGATGGGCGCAGCCAGTCACAATAATGTTTCCTTTTTGAGTATTTATTACCAAAGACTGCTCCTTGATAGATGTCCCGAGGGCTCCGGTTGAATATATCCCCGTGCAAATTTTTGCACACTTTGAAAAGGATTCTGGATGAAAAACCTGGGCTTCATTGTTTGCTGCCAAGAATTTCTTCAACCCACCTGTGTGGTCCCAGTGATTGTGTGAGATAGCAACTTTACCTATATCCTTCGGCTCAATATTTAATTGTT
>CAYUIL010000284.1:0-2503 GCA_964444715.1 uncultured Pirellulales bacterium
CACTCCCGTGTTGATTATCGTAGTCGAACTGCATAGTTCCGTTTTCAGCAGAATACGCCCACCCAATCTCACCAGCGGGGTATTTGGCGGAACAACTCTCGTACACATCACCTGTATCCCACCTCGCCAACAGTTCTTCGCTGCTGTCGTAGCTCCCGAAGTCGTCGATGATAAAGTAGTTGGTATTCGTAAACATCCAGGTCTCGCTTTGCCAGATGTACGGAGCGTGTGCAGGGTTGACCTCATCGATACGCCAGTAGTAGTTGGTGTCAGGGACCAAATCAAAAGGCAGGCTGCTGAGCAGGAAGACATTGGAGGTCTGCCTGCCCCTATAGGTGCCCTTCAGATTGGCGTTCGAGTCGGCTGTCACGTCGCCTTCGTTAGTGCCGAAGTAGACGTCGTGTCCGTTGGTATCTGCTACAAACACACCCGGCGTCCAGCTCAACTGCAGCGGAACGGGTAAGCCGACGGCTCCCGACCTGGGTACCGGGTCAATTGCCTCACCGCCTACGGTTTGGAACTCCCAGACCTCACCTTTCCACATCGTGTTACCATCAGGGCCGCCGGCCTCGTTATACTCGTCAATTCTCCAGTAGCAGGCGACTCCGGCAGGGAGTCCACAGGGGTCGTAGCTGTTCGCGTCCCACCTGCCCTTATAGACGCCCATCTGATTAACCTCGTTGGCTTCCGTCACATTGACCTCGCTGGTCCCGAGGTACACAGCGTGAGTCCCTGTGCCGTTCGGGTCACAAGCGTCCTGCACCCAGTCACCGGGTGACCAGCTAAGAATCTGACCCAGGGCAACGCGATTCTTTTTGTCCGTCGGCGTCGGGTTCCAGGCGCTTCCTGGTGTGCATTCAGCGGTGACCGATGTATAGTTATCTGCAGTGTTGTAGTCAACAAACAGGATACCATGTCCCCAGCAGGCGCAAATCCGGCCGGTTTTGTAGAAATCCTCAACCTGCGCCGCCCGGTCGCCCTTTAATCGCAGCTCGCCGCTCACCTCTCCGTTGCCCTCGATATTAATTTTGTCCATAGCGTGCGCTGGGGAAATGACAAAGTTACTATCCGCGTCAGCGGTATTATACAGAAGTCCGTGGGTGACATTACCATCTCCGTAGTCCTTATATAAGAGATTTACGTCGCCGTAATTAATCCTAACCCCGGGGACAATTATGCTTCCGCCATACATATTGACGGTGCCGTAGTTGAGTCCTTGTCCATTCCCGCCGGCACTTCCTCCGGTGATTGGGCCGCCGCCGATATAGAGGCCGCTCGGAGGACAGTATATGTGAGGCTCAGCAGTGGTTGAGTTATAACCAGGCGTGTACATCGTGCCCCCAAAGACGTTGAGAATAACGTAACCCTTGTCTGCACTATTCCAGTTCTCCTTGTCACCCAGGCCGATTTGCACCCCGCAGTTGATATCGACGGCATTGCGTTCAACCGTCAATGCAAAACCTTGCCCCGGCCCCACATCACCAGGCCAGGGATATATAGACAGCCGCGAACACGCAACATTGCCCTCGATGATATTCGGCTCCGGGTACTTGCCCTCGAGGCACGCCCATACATTCATGGTCGGGGGACGATGATAAATACTCGGGTCCCAGTAATCCCCTGTGGTCCCAGGCGGTCTATTCGTGTTGCGCTGGATACCCCAGTTCAAGGGGTTGTTAAAGTTGGAATCCCCGGGGTTCACAGCAGGTATCGTTGTCAGTCCGTTATGCCAGTCGTCCTGGTAACGGGTCTCGGCGCCATCAATGCCGATGTCGCGAAAAACACCGTAAGCACCGTTGCCCACTACCAGCAGGCATAAAAAAACCACAATAGAAACACATTTCTTATACATATTTTCCTCCTTCATCACCCTAGATATGCTTCCTACACCTCAATTTTCGGGTTTTTAGCCCACAACACGCTATAAAAAGGGTCCTTCACACATAACCACATATTATATTCTGCCACAGGCACGTCCCCAAAAAAACACCATATTTTGCTTAACTTCCACCATTTTTGGCACACGACTCCAAAGACATCAAAGAGTTCGCAAGCTGGAATATCCCGTTACTCGTTGGGGTAGCAATGGAACCGCCCAAGCCGCACCAGAACAACATAATAACAGATGACCGTGCAACCGGCAGAATGGCCGCCGAGCATTTTTTCACAAATTCCACCTTGCTGTAAGCCGGGTGTCTGGTCCTCCACGGGCGCAATGCCCACCGGCTCCTGAATGCGCGCCTGCCAGTTCCGCCACATCCGCTAATATGGCCTGTAATAGCGGATTCTATTCCGTTCGTCAATACCGATAAGCCGGTTGGTCAGGTTCAAAGAGGCAGGAGGGGCCAAATGTTATCAGGCCTTGGAATACCAAGTTTCGCTTTACTGATGGGCAGGCCGGCGAGACAATATACCAACGACTCGTATAACATTTCTGATGGGTGTGTGGCTAATTCGGCGGTCGGGCGCGTATAGTAGTAAAGGAAATATGATTAAGGAGAAA
>CAYUIL010000285.1:0-2496 GCA_964444715.1 uncultured Pirellulales bacterium
TCATTCTTGCGTTTGTCATAGTCTTATCGTTGTTGAATCGTTTTGCTTGGATATCTCTGGCCCTGACAACGTCCTCTCTCATTGTGGCTGAGTCAAGTTGGCCTGATTTGCTGCGCAGCTTGCTGAAACTTATCGCAGGCACATCGATGTGAATATCAATTCTGTCCACTAACGGCCCGGATATCTTTGACAGATACCGTTCGATTTGGTTGGGTGTGCATTTGCATCTTCTCGAATCTGTGCCGAAATAGCCGCAGGGACAGGGATTCATCGCCGCAACTAACATAAATTGAGCAGGAAAGCGGATAGTGCCTTTGGCACGTGAGACCGTAACAAACCCGTCCTCTAATGGCTGGCGAATCATCTCAAGAATGTGTCTGGGAAATTCCGCGAACTCATCGAGAAACAATATTCCGAAATGTGCCAGTGACAGTTCGCCCGGCCGGGGGTTTGTGCCGCCGCCTACCAAAGCAGGGCCGCTGGCTGAGTGATGTGGCGCCCGGACAGGACGAGTCGCCAGCAACGCCTTGCCTTTGCCCAGTAGTCCCACAGAGGAATATATACGGGTTGTTTCGAGCGATTCTTCTAAGCTCAACCCCGGCAGGATAGTTGCTAATCTTTGCGACAGCATTGTTTTGCCTGCTCCGGGCGGGCCTATCATCATTATATTGTGGCTGCCGGACGCAGCAATGGTCAGTGCACGCTTGACGCTTTCCTGGCCCTTAACATCTGCAAAATCAACTTTATAGTTTGATGCTGCGCTAAAAAGTTCATTGATATCGATGGTTGTTGTCTCCAGTGCCAACTGCCCCGAAAGAAAACTCGCCGCCTGCGCTAGTGAGCCTACGCCGTATGCTTCTATACCCTGAACAACCGCCGCCTCTTCGGCATTCTCTAAAGGAACAATCATTCGTTTAAAACCGTTTGCGGCAGCGGTCATCGCCATACTCAATACGCCGTTAACTTCTCGAACTCGCCCGTCCAGCGCCAGCTCGCCGATAATCACAAAATCCTTAAGTACCGGGCTGACTAAGACGCTGTCCCCGATGAGCATACCCAGCGCAATGGGTAAATCGAAAGCAGGCCCCACCTTTTTGACATCAGCAGGTGCCAGATTTATTAACGATTGCTTTTTGGGATATTTGTAGCCGCAATTGATAATCGCGCTTTTGACCCGCTCGGTGCTTTCTTTTACAGCGGCATCCGGCAGCCCTACGATTAACGACTTTTCAAATCCGCCCCGTGCGACATCGACCTCAACCTCGCAAATAACGCCTTCGATTCCCACCAGCGTTACGCTGTATAATCTGGCTAACATATCTTCACCCCAAACGTGTCATTCCCGCGAAAGCGGGAATCCAGAAAGCCGCATTCTAATGTTCGCCTGCACCCCCTGCAAGAAAATCCTTTGATTTACCCCCCGCAGACGGTAAAATACCGTTTTACGCACTTGTGCTCTTTAGTAAAAGGATTTTTTTATGCGTGTATATTTATCCCGGCCGGATATCACCGATAAAGAAATCGAGGCCGTCTGCGCCGTTCTTCGTAGCCCCAATCTCTCCCTCGGCCCTAAACTCGGAGAATTTGAGAACGCTTTCGCCGAGTACATCGGCAGAAAACGCGCAGTCGCCGTTAATAGTGGGACAAGCGGCTTGTTTTTATGTATCTCTGCCTTGGGAATCGGCCCCGGCGATGAGGTCATTACCACGCCCTTTACCTTCATCGCCTCGTCCAACGTCATTATGATGACAGGCGCGAAACCCGTCTTTGTCGATATCGACCCGGCAACTTTGAATATCGACCCCGCAAAAATCAAGTCCGCAATCACCAAGAAGACAAAAGCCATTATGCCGGTCGAGGCATTCGGCAGCCCCGCCGACTTCGACAAAATCTGCCAAATCGCAGAAAAGAATGACCTGACTATACTCGAAGATAGCTGCGAAGCATTGGGTTCCGAATCAAACGGCAAAAAAGCCGGCACCTTCGGCAAAATGAGCGTCTTTGCATTTTATCCGAATAAGCAAATCACCACCGGCGAAGGTGGAATGATTCTGACCGACGATGATAACTTGGCCGATATGTGCGTTTCCCTCCGCAATCAGGGCAGAGGCAAAACCGGCGCCTGGCTGAGCCACGAACGCCTCGGTTATAATTACCGCCTCAGTGACATCAATTGCGCTCTCGGCATCGTCCAGCTTTCCAGAATCGACGAAATCAAAGCTAAACGCGCTTCTGTCGCTAAATGGTATCAGCAAATGCTCGCTGGCGACGACCGCTTAATCGTCCCTGCCGAACCCCCCGGCTGCAATATAAGCTGGTTTGTATTTGTCGTCCGCCTTACGGATAACTTCTCTTTAGAGCAGCGCAACCAGATTCTCGAAGCAATGAATGCCAAAGGCATTCAAGTCGGCAACTATTTTTCGCCCGTCCATCTCCAGCCGTTTATGGCTGAACGCTTCGGCTACAAAAAAGGCGATTTTCCTGTTACCGAATCCG
>CAYUIL010000286.1:0-2478 GCA_964444715.1 uncultured Pirellulales bacterium
TATTTTATGAATTGCTTGAATATACCCCAGCATGAAGAATTACGATATAAGGTGCAAAAAGGCAGAGAATTGCATTCAAAAAAGGAGAAGGAAAATAAGGAATATTTGCGTAAAAAAATAGAATGTACAGGAAAAGAACTTTCTGTCTATCTTGCTTCACCAGCGGTTAAAGCAAGAGGTATTGTTGATGAAGTACTTACGCTTGCTGATGAGAGTATGGCACCATTGGATTATAAGTATTCCGAGTATAGAGATTTTTTATTTAAGACTCACAAGGTCCAATCTACCATCTATGCGATGCTCATAAAAGAGATATATAAAAAGCCTGTTTATATAGGGTATATTTGCTATGTAAGAAATGGTGCGAAATTAAAGAAAGTACTTTACAAATCGGAGGATTTTGATTATACTAAAGAAGTAATTGATGAAATTTTCAGGGTAATTCTTTTGGGATATTATCCCAAAAGAACATCCTGGCGTAATAGATGTATAGACTGCTGTTATAAAAATATTTGTGTTTGATCTTTGACAAGTTAAAATATATTGAAATTACGGGGTTTGTTGATGGTAAAAGTATGTAAATGGTAATAGAAAATGAAGTTTTTAAACGGTTTTGGTATCTTAAAAATGATAAAATTGAGCTTTGAAAAAGACTCGATATTGATTGAAAATATTGAGATTCGAAAGAAAATGCAGTTAAAATTTAAATTCCATTAAAACAAGGATTGAAACAAATCTTTTTTGCGATTGTATAATATGTCTCACCCGTTAAAATTTAAATTCCATTAAAACAAGGATTGAAACTATATTTATACTGCGATAATGGAGCTTCAGCCTCTGGTTAAAATTTAAATTCCATTAAAACAAGGATTGAAACTTTTCTCAATCACATTGTATCCTATGGTACACCCAATGTTAAAATTTAAATTCCATTAAAACAAGGATTGAAACCCAAAATGGAATAATCATCCTGCCGATGCAACAATTGGTTAAAATTTAAATTCCATTAAAACAAGGATTGAAACATAGAAGGTTGGAAATTTTTAAAATAAGGAGGAATAAAGTTAAAATTTAAATTCCATTAAAACAAGGATTGAAACATAGTCTTTTGAATCCCTTTCTATATCCCAAACAGAGTTAAAATTTAAATTCCATTAAAACAAGGATTGAAACTGGTATAAGGGATTAGTGCCAAGTTATGATGGCAAGGTTAAAATTTAAATTCCATTAAAACAAGGATTGAAACAGTGATGAAATCTATTCCTGTATCGAGGATAATCCGTTAAAATTTAAATTCCATTAAAACAAGGATTGAAACTTCAGTTCCAAGATTGGGGAATTCTGAAACCTACATGGTTAAAATTTAAATTCCATTAAAACAAGGATTGAAACTAGTATTGTGTATAGTAACTTTTCTACTTGGATTTGTTAAAATTTAAATTCCATTAAAACAAGGATTGAAACATCATTAATGAAATATGGGACAGATGGTTGATAAAAGGTTAAAATTTAAATTCCATTAAAACAAGGATTGAAACAGATATCAAAAAGAATAATCCCAGTCCCGACAATTACGTTAAAATTTAAATTCCATTAAAACAAGGATTGAAACATTGTCGGTGGGACATGCACCTCCTCTGAACTATTTGTTAAAATTTAAATTCCATTAAAACAAGGATTGAAACTCGGGTTTCAAATAAGGATTAGAGAAAGAGATTTTGGTTAAAATTTAAATTCCATTAAAACAAGGATTGAAACAATGTATTGCGGCAGGCCCAGGCAATACAAACATAAAGTTAAAATTTAAATTCCATTAAAACAAGGATTGAAACTATGATAATACCCCCGATGAACAAATCGACTGCATATTGTTAAAATTTAAATTCCATTAAAACAAGGATTGAAACTTGGCAGATACAATTAAAGGCTATCTCAAAGGCGAAGTTAAAATTTAAATTCCATTAAAACAAGGATTGAAACCGCCATCAATATTTATGGGTATTTTACAAGCTTCCGCGTTAAAATTTAAATTCCATTAAAACAAGGATTGAAACTTTATCATGTTATGAAAAACAACTTGAAAACAATGTAGTTAAAATTTAAATTCCATTAAAACAAGGATTGAAACTCCTTAATCCTGACTTCCGTAAACTTCCGAAGCTCCGTTAAAATTTAAATTCCATTAAAACAAGGATTGAAACTTATTAAATCAGAGTATTTGTAGTCAACTTCAAAAGGTTAAAATTTAAATTCCATTAAAACAAGGATTGAAACTTCAATTAAAAAGAAGTAAAAAGGGGGAAGAATGAAAGTTAAAATTTAAATTCCATTAAAACAAGGATTGAAACATATTTATTTCCCCTCCATTACTTTTTTATAAATTTGTTAAAATTTAAATTCCATTAAAACAAGGATTGAAACTTATACTGAAATACTACTACGGAACACCAACCACAGTTAAAATTTAAATTCCATTAA
>CAYUIL010000287.1:0-2466 GCA_964444715.1 uncultured Pirellulales bacterium
ACTGAAGAGCAGATTACAACTGATTTCGAGGTGGAAACGCCAAAGCCGCCGCGCATCGCACTTATCGCATCACGCCAAACCGTCTCCGAATACCCCCTCTACCTCAAATTCCTCCTCGTGGGCCTCGCCGACGAATCCGTCCCCGTCATTCTCATCTGCCCGCCCGCCTGCGACGTTGACTCAATCGTCCCGCCCGCCGTCGAAGTCGTCCGCCATCCGGCCCTTGATATACCCTTGCTGGAACACTACAACCGCCGGCTTCTCCTCAATCGACTCGACAAGTTCCAGCCCAATGTCCTCCATTGCCTGTGTGAGACGTCAGCCGGCCTGGCCCGCTGGCTTGCGCGCCACCTTAACGTCTCCTATCTGCTCAATATCAATTCAATCGCCGCGCGCTGGCGTCTTATCTCGCTTTCCAAAACTCGCTGCGTCAATATAATTGTTCCCGCCAGGACCATCGCCGACCATTTCGCCGCCGCCCACCCGAAATTCGCCGACCGCATCCGGCAAATCAATATCGGCGCCTTCGTCGAGACCACCACCGCCTGTTTCGCCCATCCCGACCGCCTGCCCGGCATGGTCGTCGCACCGCCGCTCGATAACCCCGTCGGCCTCGATAATCTCTTCCTTGCCTTACATCGCCTCGCCATCGACGGCTACCAGTTTATCGTCGCACTTGTTACTACCGGCCGCGCAGAAGGACAACTCTGGAAACAACTTCGTTCACTCGGTCTCCTCCGCGTCGTTGCCGTCGTTCCTCATCTGCTGGGCCTTTACTCCGCCGGCTCTGCCGCCGACGTCTTCATCGTTCCTCGACCCTCCCGCAGTTTTAATATGCTGCTGCTGGCGGCAATGGGTGCCGGCTCAATCGTCGCCGCCTCTAAAGGAGGCGTCGATGACCTCATCATCGATGAAAAAACCGCGCTTGCGTTCAACCCCGATGACCAGCTCAGTGTCTATAACTGCCTCAAGCGTATTTTCGATGCGCGCGAAACGGCCCAAAAAATCGCTGCCGATGCCCAGCAGTTCCTTCGCCAGAATCATCACGTCAGCGATATGGTCGGCTCAACGCTGGCGATCTACCGACAGGCCGCCAAATCCCCCCAGCCCCAAACCGAATCATCTGGTCTTTGACTCAACCTGCGAATACGAATTAAAACGCTTGTATGAAACAACTGTTTCATACATTTGTTTGAAACGACCGTTTCAAACACTTGTTGGGCAAAAGCGCGCAGGTCGAAAACCCTTAGAAGCCGACTTTTTCAAAAAATTTATTACTCCTTACTTCATAAGGACTTAAGCACTTTTTGTGACCTTTTTTACCATCAGGAAATCCCTTAGTTTTCGTCAAAAGCGCGCAAGTTCGCGCCTATTTATAGAGGCGTCCTGTGATGCTTCTTGGGGCAAATTTAGCCCCTGGATTTACCCGCCGCAGGCGGGTGTTTTGAAATAGAGAGGAGAGATGGTAATGGTTTCCAAGTTCAAAATAACGATTTGCCGTTGTCTCAGTCGCGTTTTATACGCCGTATATTTGTTCTATTGCCGTTGTCGTTTTGGGCGCAATGTCCGTTTAATCCCTCTCTCGAAGTTCAGGTTCGCCATCGTTGACGCGGAGGATTACGAACGATTGAGCAGGCAGAGCTGGCGAAGCCGACGATTTGATAATTGCTGGTATGCGGTTCGGTGGGTGCGTCTGAGTGAAAAGAGCAAAAAAACAATTGCGTGGATGCATCGTGCAATTTTAGAGGCGCCAGAGGGGATGCTTGTTGACCACAGGAATCACAACGGGCTTGATAACCGGAAGGAAAATCTTCGGCTTGCGACATACAGCCAGAACATGCAAAACCGCAGGAAGATACGAAGGGTGTGTTCGTCGAGATTCAAGGGTGTGATGTTTCGCAAGGGAGGTCGAAGACGGAGACGCTGGAGGGCGAGCATAAAAGTCAGAGGCCGGCTGATAGAATTGGGAATGTTTATGACGGAGCAGGAGGCGGCCCGCGCGTATGACGCAGCAGCGAGGGAATATTACGGTGAATTTGCGTGTCTGAACTTTCCGAAAGATACTTAACCCCGCCACTCGCCTTCGGCGAAGATGGCGGGGCTAAATATGTTTATGATGTGAAATCCGTGGGTGCTATTTTAGCAATCCGTATTCCTGGAGGGTCTTTCTCAAAATCGCCCTTTTGCTTTCTTCCATCGGCACCAAAGGCAGCCGCATCTCCTCGGGCGACAAGTTCAGCATCGCCATCGCGGCCTTTACCGGTATCGGATTGCTCGCCAGTGAAAGCATTCCCCTGCTCAATGCAAACAATTTTTTGTGCCATTTCAGGGCAGTCGCAAAGTCCCCCTCCAATATTGCGTCCGTCAGCGCCTTTACGTCCGCCGGCACGATGTTGGCCACGACGCTGATTACGCCTTTGCCGCCCACCGCCGCTATCGGCAGCGTCATCGAATCATCGCCCGACA
>CAYUIL010000288.1:0-2464 GCA_964444715.1 uncultured Pirellulales bacterium
CGTACAGGTTTCACGGCAGGGTCAAGTCGCTTGCGGATGCGGCCAGAAAAGCGGGACTTGTATTTTGAAGGCGAAAAAGGGACACGCTGAGTTTGGAGAATAAAATTGGCACAAGATGCGATTAGACCAATGGAACAGGAAGAGTCGCCATTAGAGGATACGGTGGTTAAGGTGTATCGGTGCGCCAAGGTGGTCAAGGGCGGGCGAAGGTTTAGCTTCGGTGCTTTGGTAGTGGTGGGCGACCGTTCTGGGACGGTTGGCATCGGCTATGGCAAGGCCAATGAGGTTCCGGCAGCGGTTGAGAAGGGTATGAAAGACGCGAAGAAGGACCTGCGGAAGATTGCGTTGTCGGGCCGGACGGTTCCTCATCAGATTACCGGAAAGTTCGGTTCAACGCGGATAGCGATTGTGCCAGCCAGTCCGGGCACGGGCGTGATTGCCGGTTCGAGTGCGCGTGCGGTCCTGGAGTATGCGGGCATTCAGGACGTGCTTACCAAAGTATACGGCAGCACGTCGGCCAAGAATGTTGTGAAGGCCACAATGGACGGGTTGTTGAGGATGCGCAGCAAAGAAATGATTGAATCTCTTCGGGGCGTAGAGGTGCAGCCGGTAAAAAGGTGGTGAGACAAAAGATGTATGAGTGGCAGATAACTTCTGTTGCGGGCAAACGTAAGTCGCGCAAGCGTCTCGGCAGAGGCACAGGCAGCGGTCACGGCAAGACGTGCGGGCGGGGGCACAAGGGAAGCCGCAGCAGGGCCGGCGCGATGCGGGAGTCGCTGCACGAAGGGGGACAAATGCCCGTGTTTCGGCGGATGCCGAAGCGGGGCTTCAGTAATTTCAAGTTTGCCCAGCGGTATGAGATTGTAAATGTTTCGCAACTGGAAAGATTTGAAGACGGCAGCGTCGTTGGTTTGCAGATACTTTGCGACGTGGGCTTGATTGACAGCTGCAGAAGCAGAGTGAAGATTCTCGGGGGCGGAGAGCTGACCAAACGTTTGCAGGTGACCGCACACAGGTTCAGCAGGTCCGCCGAGCAGAAGATTACCGGTTGCGGTGGGATGGTGGAGATTATATAGTAAGCGGTTCGTGATTTTTAGGAATTGCTGTTATCCAAGAAGGCGAAAATGCTTAGGACGGTAGTCAACATATTCAAGATTACGGATTTGCGGAACAAGGTGCTCTTTACGCTGGCGCTGCTGCTTATCTACAGGATTGGCTTTCATATCGCCATACCCGGATTTGATATGGGGGCGATAGCGGCGGCGACCGGGGCGCGCGACTCGGAAAGCCCGTTCGGGCGGGCCGCCGAGATGATGCAGATATTTACGGGGGGAAATCTTGACAGCAGCAGTTTGTTTGGTCTGGGTATTATGCCCTATATTACGGCCTCGATTATTTTGATGTTGCTCCAGGAGGTGGTTCCCGCCCTGAAGAAACTGCGGACGGAGGGGCAGACCGGTTACAAGAAGATACAGGAGTATACGCGGTATCTGACGGTGCCTATTTGCGTGCTTCAGTCGCTGATGTATATGCGGATTTTGGGCGGCTACACCTATCCGGGGATGCGCGTGCAGGCGGCGATAATGGGCATCTTTAGTATGACCGCAGGGACGATATTTTTGATGTGGCTTGGCGAACAGATTGATGAGTATGGCATTGGCAACGGCATCAGCTTGATTATTATGGCGGGGATTATATCGCGGATGCCCTGGGCGCTGCACAAGCTGGCGAGGAACGTTTCCTTCAGTGTCGCCGCCCCTCCGGGCAGCATTGGTCCGACGAAGATTCTGGTGCTTGTCGGCGCGTTTGTGTTTGTTGTTGCAGGCGCCATACTGATAACACAGGGGCAGAGGCGAATACCCGTTCAACAGGCAAAGATGATGCGCGGTCGGCGAATGTACGGCGGTCAAAGGCATTATCTGCCCCTTCGGGTCAACCACGGCGGCGTGATGCCGATAATCTTCGCCTCGGCATTTATGACCTTTTTGCCGGTGATTGTAAGCCAGTTGGGGCGGATAAGCGCGCTTGCGAATTCCGGGATTTACCTGACCCTGCAAAATGCTTTGGGCCCGCACGCATTCACTTATAGCATAGTATATATGGCGCTGATATTCCTGTTTGCATATTTCTGGGTTGCAGTTCAGTTCCAGCCGAAAGAGCTTGCCAAGAATCTTAGGGATTCGGGCAGCTTCATCCCGGGATTGCGTCCAGGTCGCAGAACGGCGGAATATCTTGAGACGGTGATGACGAGGGTGACTTATTACGGCGGGGCGTTCTTGGCTATAATCGCCGTGGTGCCGTCAGTGGTAATGCGGCTGTTGGGCGTTGACTGGCGAGTGGCGACGTTTCTGGGCGGAACGGGACTGTTAATTGTCGTCAGCGTTTCGCTGGATTTTGTTCAGCGGATAGAGGCCAGCTTGCTTATGCACAGCTATGAAGGTTTCAGTGAGACCGGCAGGATAAA
>CAYUIL010000289.1:0-2461 GCA_964444715.1 uncultured Pirellulales bacterium
GCCTATGGTTTGCGCAGCATTAACGGCTCGATAACCACCGGCGCGATTGATGGCAATATTGCCGCCACCACAGGAACAGTATACGCCTATGGTTTGTACAGTGGCGGCTCTATAGACACCGGCGATATTGGCGGAATCATCGACGCCAACGCAGGCAGTAGCTATGCCTATGGTTTGTACAGCCAGAGCGGCGATGTCAATACCGGTGATATTGATGGCTCAATCACCGCCACCGCAAATAACACGGCCGCTGGTATGTACAGCGGCGGCTCGCTCACCACCGGCGCGATTGGTGGAACAATCGACGCCAACGCCGGCGTGGACTTCGCATATGGCATCTTGTCATACGGCCCGATGGATGTCACCGTCGATGGCGGTACTGTCAGCGCCGTTGCCAACGGTGGAACGCATGCCGCAGCTATACAGTCAGGACGAATTGGCGGCAGTGGATTAGATATTCAGGATGCCAATGATACGGTTGAGGTAGTAGCAGGTTCTGCAATCGTCGGCGATATCGACCTGACTATGGATGGCACAGATGATGACCTTCTGACCCTATCGGGTCTCGATACGAACAGCACCACGTTCGACGATGACCTTCTGAATATCGAGACAATAAACATCACCGGCGGTCAGTGGTATATCAACGGCGATATTCTCAATAGCGCAAACGGCATCTCGATGGATGGAGGCATCCTCGGCGGTACCGGAAATCTCGGTAGTCTTAACGTCGGCGGCGGCACGCTGGCCCCGGGCAGCAGCATCGGCACAATAACCATCTATGGTAATTTGACCTTTGAGCCGGACAGTACCTTTGAGGTAGAAGTCAATAACACCGACCAGGCCGATTTGGCGATTGTCACCGAAGCAGCCAATCTGGATGGGACGATTCACGGCGTGGCACTCGATAACATCGACCATTCGTTTTCCGCAATAGTGCTCGACGCAAATACCGGCTTAAACGGCCAGTTTGCAACAGTCGATGGCAATACGGCGTTTCTAATGTTTTCCGTTGACTACAATACGACTGATTATGATGTCATCCTGAATGTTGACCCGATACCGGATTTGGCATATTACTCGCTTACGGGCAACCAGGGTGCTCTCGGCAACTTGTTCAATGACCTGGAAGGCACCAGTACAGATGAAGATATGAATGACGTGATTGATGAAATCCGGGGCCTGCCCGATGGCGATGCCGTAAACAACGCTTATAACCAGATGATACCTCAGGACAGGCTCGGCCTGCCGGAGGTAATTAGAAGAACAATGAACCAGTACAATGACAATATTATGGACCGTATGGACGGTGTTCGCAGAGGAAGACTATATACGAGATTGGACAGCAGCCGTTATCTCCTGGCCAGTGCCGACAATGCCATAGCTTCACCGCCTAAAACCGACGAATGGAAACCGTTTGTCAAGGGTTTCGGCATCTGGGGCGACCGGGATCCTGAAAATGGCATCGCCGGCTATGATTATTCTGTCTATGGTGCAGTGGCAGGTATGGATAAGCTCGTCTCTGATGACATGCTTTTCGGATTTGGTCTTGGTGGTGCAACGGCTAATGTCGATTACAGTTTCTCGGCTGACGCCGATATTGATTCCTTTCTCTGCTCATTGTATGGCTCCTATTTTAAGGATGACTGGCACTTTGATTGGACCGCCGCCTATAGTCATAACTGGTACAACTCACAAAGAAGCATTCATTTTGGCGCTATTAACCGTAAGGCCGAATCAGACCACCAGGGCAATGCGTACTCTGTTGCCATTGAGTTTGGAAAGAACTTCGGCGGCTCTTCGATGATTTTAGAGCCGATTGCCGGCGTGGGTTATACAGCAGTACAGGAAAACGGCTATAAGGAAAAAGGTGCAGGCGCTCTAAATCTCAAAGTTGATTCTGATACGACGGACGGTTTTTACAGCAAGCTTGGTATCCGGATGGCCAAGGAATTCCGCTCGAATCCGGATATGGTAATAGTTCCAAAGGTAAATATGTTCTGGATTCACGACTTTGCCGAACGAGTGGAGGTAAGCAGTTCCTTTATCGGCGACGGCAGTTTTGCAACAAAAGGGCATGACCCTGAACAGGATTTGTTTAATGTCGGTGCAGCGTTAAACATCTATCTCAACGACAACAAGCGGTTCTTCGTCGATTACGTCTGGCAGTCGTCGAGTGATTTCACCTCCAATATGCTGCACGCAGGAGTACAGTGGTCGTTTTAATATGACAATTTAGAAAACTAAGAGCTATAATAAAACTGTCTATCGACTTCTGTCATTCCCGCGAAACCTGTCCCGAGCAGGGTCGAGGGAGCGGGAATCCGGATGTTGCTATGAAAGTTATTTTAGGTTTTGTTTTCGAAAAACTAAATTAGGATTTTTCAATGCAAAGTACTGGAATAAAAGAATATCAAACGGTAACAAACATAGCAGGCCCATTGATGATGGTCGAGATGGT
>CAYUIL010000290.1:0-2428 GCA_964444715.1 uncultured Pirellulales bacterium
GCTGCCGTCGGTAGTGTAATAAATGGTGCCTCCCGAGCTGCAGGGATCTGTCATAGTGAACGTGTCGCTGGAGGTGACGTAGCCGCCGAACTTATAACCGCCGTTCACATAGAATACCGGCGCACCGAGATCAAGGTTATAAAGGCCGTTGTCGTTAAACGCCTGCAAAACGTAGGGCGTGCGCTGAGGTATGAATAAATCCGGTATAAATATCGCCTGTAAAATCGTAGTAGAATACAAAACCGGCGCTACCTCACCGAATGTCTCGAACCATAGTTCACTTAGATTTTCCTGCGTTAGAGCGCCGCCGTTGTTGAAGTGTCTGTGAATACGGTCGGCGAAGAACTGTTTGAAGTTGGGATTGGCCTTTAGGGCACGATAGATGCGGCAGATAGGCCACGGCCCGTTGTTCAGCCCCTTGGGTGACGAAACGAGATAGCCTGGACAATCTTCGAATGCCGTCAAGTAGCATTTTGAACAGTCGGGCTGGACAAACCAGGTTTCAATGCCTTCAGCGTCCCAGATTGTGAACCTGAATTTGGCGCCGTCTGTCTTTTCTCGGTGGACGACCCAGTTTTTATTGGGCCAGTCGAAGTTTGAGGAATAGATTTGAACAATAAGGTAATCTATGAAATCCTGGATATCGAACTGGCTTGCGACGTAATCGTAGTAGGCGGAATTTGACAGGTTATGGGCGTCTATGTAATTGAGAAAGTCGTCCCAGGCGACTCTGTCGCCGTCTCTGACATCGATATTTTCGTCGTTTGCGTCGGCGGATGACTGGACAATCACGTCAAAGCCGTTGTCTGTGCCGTACCAATCCTGGAAGGCATGTTCGGTGTCGCGGCCGCAGGGATTATAATAGGCCTTATAAACGCCGTTGATATAGATATTGGCAAATGCCCCGGTAAGCTGAACTCCTCCCGTTTGCTTAAACAGGCGTTTGACCCATTCGTCTCTGGTAAACGGAACACAGCCGTCGTTTTTCCCCCCCCGCAGCACTATACATTGATGATGCTCAACCTCCGGTGTGAAGGGGAACAGAGGATATTCCATTCGGTTATTACCATAAATGCTGCGGAAGTAAAGCCGGAAGGCGAACTTGTTCGTATTCCAATGACTATTCCAGTCATCCGAAGTGCAGGTTAACCAATCTTCGCCACGGGTGTATGATTCCCTTTCGGCGCCGTGGATACGGATACCGCAGTTTGACTGGTAATCACCGCCGGTGTTTAAATCGATTATCTCGACGGAGACAGGACGTTCATAAAGAATCCCGTGCATTGTCGGGTAGGCCATAACGCCGTTTGGCTCATAGAGCGATTCGGTGGCGTCACCGACCAGTGATATTAGAGGCATTGATTTGATAGCGGTGCTGGCACCGAATATGTATGTGTGCGTTTCCGTTCGAGAGGGCATCCAGCCGGTCTTTATCGCCGCCGCCCGAATACATTTTGAACTGTTGACGGGAATTTGCGTCGTATAAAGGGTACTCTCCGGTGTATTTACCTCATTTATGACAGGACTGCTACCGTTGGTGGTGTAGTAGATAGTTGCGCCCGACGTGGTGCAGGCCAAAGTAAGATTAAACGACGAGTCGTAGAAGCCGCGTGTGTGACTGAACTCGACGTCATCTATCTCGCCTAAGTAAGGGCCGTTGTTGTCCGCGCCGGGGGTCGGCGTCGGGAAGAACCGCCAGTTGTCAGCCGTGTCCGGGTATCGCCCATAAGAGATATTGGTCGTCTGAGGTCCGAATGATATCGAATCAATCAGTATGCCGTTGGAATCGGACAGCAATATATCCTCGCCGCTGGCGGAAAGCTTGAAATTGGTGTGCAGCGGGCCTTCAGGCGGCTCCTCATCCGCCCAGAACACTACAAAGCCATCAGTCGGCACCGTCGTCTGTGATGAGTAGCCCGTAGGGATTTGCCACTTGGTCGGGTTGCCGAGGTTATCCGTAAGATACATACCGGCGAGGTCTATGTTTGCATCGGTGTTATTGTAGATTTCAATCCAGTCGTCGAAGTCGTTGTAGTCATCGTGGAAGTTGCTGTCGCTGCTGTTGGAAGCCACGAACTCGTTGATGACAAGCGGTGATGTGCCGCGGACCTGCCAGTCATTCGCCAAAAATGAAAAATCGACAAAATCAACGAGTTGTGAGCCGTCAAAATCCGCGCAATAATCCTGCTCACACTCGCCGGTGTCCAGCCACTGCTCTGCAAATACATCTACATCATTTAAGGTAACCCAGCAGTCGCCGTCGAGGTCGGTATCCGGACAAAACCCGGCATAGGCAGACCCGGCTAATATGCAGATTACAGCAAACAGAACAGAAAACCCCCTCGGGAGTTTGGTAGTCATTTCATCAACCCCTTAATTTTAGTCCCCATTTAGGTGTGCTTTTTCTTATTATAACAACCTCAAACCC
>CAYUIL010000291.1:0-2419 GCA_964444715.1 uncultured Pirellulales bacterium
TCCAGCTCGTCGTGTGCCTTTCGCAGCATTTCATCTGCGTTTTTGTGCTCCGTGATGTCGTACATTACGCCCTGAAGGCACAGCGGCCTGCCATCGGTATCTTCGATAATCCGGGCATCATCGTGTATCCAGACGACGTGTCCGTCTTTTGCGAGCATACGATACTCGGAGCTGAATGGCTTGCCCGTCTGATGAGATGCCTCAACTTCGGCCATAACACGGTCGCGGTCGTCAGGGTGCAGGAGCTTTCGCCAAAGGTCGGGGTCGGTCTTGTAATCGGCCTGCGGGACGCCGAGAATTCCCTCAATTTGAGGACTGACGTATATAGTCGTGCTGGCGGGGTCCAGCGCCGCGGTGTAGGTAATGGCGGGAAGCTGCTCAACGAGCAGGCGGTATTTTTGTTCGCTTTCCCGCAGTGCCTCTTCGGCGTGCCTGTACTCTGTTATGTCAGTAAAGAAACCCACGTTGCACGGCCTCTGGTCTATCACAACGCTGGTTGAGTTGATGTCCGCGTAGAATATGGTTCCATCCTTGCGGAGGCAGGGCACATTGTGAGCCAATATTAGTTCGCCGCGCACCTGCGCCTCGAAGTATTGGGATACCAGGGCCAGATGTTCTTTAAGGTGTATGTCAGATACGCTCATTTGACCAAGTTCATTTTCAGTATAGCCGAGCATTTTGCAGATAGCCGGGTTGGCATACTTGAACCGCTTAGTTTCAATATCGGCGACAAGGATTCCCTCTCTGGCCATCTCAAATATCGCCTTGTATCTTGCCTGAGAGTCCCGCAGCGATTCTTCGGCGCGCTTGCGCTGGGTTGTGTCGGTAAAAAATCCTACGGCGCACGGCCTCTGGTCTATCACAACATTGGTTGAGTTGATGTCCGCGTAGAATATGGTTCCATCCTTGCGGAGGCAGGGCATATTGTGAGATAGCTCTCTTTTGCCGTGTGCCATGGCCTCGAAGTGGCTGATTGCTTCAGCCAGATATTCTTTGGGGTGTATACTGTGCACGCCCATTTGCCGCATTTCTTCGGCGGTGTATCCGAACATCCTGCAGATAGCCGGGTTGGCATACCTGAACCGTTTTGTTTCAATATCGGCGGCGAGGATTCCCTCACTGGCCGACTCGAATATCGTCTTGTATCTTGCCTCGGATTCCTGAAAGGCCAGCTCTGTCTTTTTGCGGTTAGTGATATCGCGGTTTGAGCCGATGATGCCGATTGTATTTCCGGAGCTGTCCCGCCACGGCAGCTTCGTATAAATGCTCCAGAATGTCTGCCCTGTTTGGTCTTTGTCGGTTATTTCCTGGTTAATCACGTGCCGGCCGGTTTTTATTATTTGTTGCTCCTCGGCGCGGAAAACCTTCGCTTTTTCAGCGGGTAAGATGTCGAAATCACTTTTGCCGATAATGGTTGCAGGCGGCGAAATTTTAGCGTCTTCGGCAACGGCCTTGTTGCAAATGACGAATCGCCCTTCCATGTCTTTGACGTATAAGCGGTCGGGCAGGGCATCTATCAATGCCCGCAGGAGTTCAAGCTCCTGTATAAGTTGTTCTCTTGTTTTTTCGGAATCCTTCATTGTCTACGTCTTTTGCCGCTTTTGGAGCGAGTGGCTTCATTCATTGCTCCATACCGAAGGTCTTGAGCCAAAGTTCGGTTTCGCTGTCAGTCAATCCGCCGCGCTTAGCGGTCGGCTCTTTGCTCTTTCTTTGCCTGCTGAGTTGCTTTTTTACTTCGTTCCAGAAGTCCTCGCTCTTGACGGCGATTGCTTTTCGTGCGGATGCCGCGTCGCGCAACCTGCGGTCGCTGCTGACAACGGTTAAGTTTTTCGGCGCGGTGCTGGCGAGTATCCGCTGCTCGATGACGGTATCGCAGTCGTTGTTCCGGCCTGAGAAGGTAACTTCAAGATTCTTTATATTATCGAATTCGGTTTTATTCGGCGGGCCTATTCCGTCGAATATGATTTCGGCGTGAGAGCCGACTAAGCCGAAATAAATATCAAGAATCCGGCACAACCCTGCGTCGGTTACGGATGTGCCGTCTTCCGGGTCCCTGATGGCCCACAGCAGATTGTGCCCGTCAATAATAACCGGCATCGTCAGATTTTCTATTTATTATTTTCTATTTTCTATTTAACTGACAAGAGAATATCGAACGAATTAACTGACGTTTTAACAATTAGAAAATAGAAAATTGAAAACAAAAAATAATAAACCTCATTCAATTTAAATCGGCTGAAAATCTCACTTCGCCGCCTACGATTGTTTTCTCGACTCTGCCCTTTACTTTCCATCCGTGATAGGGGCAGTTTCTGCTTTTTGAGCGGAAAGTGTTCACGTCGATTTTGTATTCGGCGTCAGGGTCGATAATGGTTACGTCGGCCTGTTTGCCTTTGGTCAGCGTCCCCTTATCGACGCC
>CAYUIL010000292.1:0-2416 GCA_964444715.1 uncultured Pirellulales bacterium
ACGGGTATGACAAGATTAAGTACGACCTTGTCCGCATAAGCTATGACATAGACAATGACCAGTGGGGCAAGGTGGAAACGGTGCTTTCGGCTCAGGATACGGGGCTGAGCATCGCGATGCCGCGGACAAGTCCGGACGGACGGTGGCTGATATTTTGTATGTGCGATTACGGGTATTTTCCGCCCTGGCAGCCGAGCAGCGATTTGTACACAATGGATTTGAAGGCGGCCGAGGAAACGGGCCGGTATGAATACCACCGGCTGGATATCAGCAGCAACGAGAGTGAGTCGTGGCACTGCTGGTCGCGTAACAGCCGGTGGATAGTTTTCAGCAGCAAGAGGGAGCACGGTGATTTTACCAGAAGCTACATCAGCTACGTCGATGACAAAGGCGAGGTTTACAAGCCGCTGGTAGTGCCGCGGAAAGACCCGGCATTCTATGGATACTGTCTGGATGCCTTTAACACCCCCGAACTTGCCGCTGTGCCGATGGCGGCTATCGGGGAGAAGCTGGCGCGGGTTGTCCGTGGCTCTGCCGGCGTCTCTGTGGAGATGCCGATAACTATGGCCACCCCCAAGGCCGATGTGGCGCCGGCGAGGGCCGAGTTCTGGCAGGAGATTCAATAACAGCGTTTTGCGTTCTCTGTTGAAACCCGAAGGGGGCGTGCATTCCTGACGAAAATATGATAAGATGCCGGTCTGAAAAGTCTATCGTGGAAGCGTAGCTTAATCGGCGTCGTTGATTCAGAAGCTGTGAACTATCTCTTGTCGAAGTGTGTTGAGTTGATACGGAGTGACGATGCGTCTGTCACGTAGATTGTCGGGGAACGCTGCCGGGACAGCGACATTAAGTTCGCTGTTCTTTGTCCTGTTTTACCTGTATTTGTGGCTGGTGGTCGACCTTCGGCTCATCTACCACGGCGGCGGGATAATTTTGGACTTCCCCGTCTTCTATCGAGGGTGGGGATTTTTCCACGAATCCGCTTCCCGGCTGGGTGGGCTTGTGGGGTACGTCAGCGCCTTTCTTGCGCAATTTTTCCATATAGGGTGGGCAGGCGCCCTGGTTGCAACCGTGCAGGCGTGGTTGATATGGCAATGCAGCGGCTCAATTATGAAGATTGCAAGCGGGCGACGGCCCAGGTGGGTATGTTTCGTGGCGCCAATTCTGCTGCTTATACTCTACACCAGGTATATATATCCGTTCGGCATAGCGATGGGCTTGCTGGCGGCATTTGGTTTCGTGCGTTTATATATGGGGACAACCTCAAAGAGAAGACCTACGGATTTGCCGGTGTTTCTGGCTTTGTCGATAATTCTCTATGTTATCGCAGGCGGGGCGTGTCTATTGTTTGCGGTTGTCTGTGGAGTCTACGAACTGTTTTTAAGACGCCGCCCCGCATTGGGCATAACCTTTTTGTTATCGGCTCCGGTAGTTGCGTATATTGTGAGCGTAGTTGTCTTCAACGTCGGCGTTATCGACGTTATCAACGACTTTATACCTCGCTTTTACAAAGGCGGCATGAACAGCGCAACCAGATTTACGGTGTCCTATATGCTTTACATGCTGTTGCCGCTGACGTTGCTTGGCTTGGGACTTGCAGAATTGTTGCGAAATGGCAAGTCCATGTCGCACGGCCGGACGGCGGCAGTAACTGGGTTGCCCGAAGCCGCTAAAAAAAATGGGCAAAGCTCACTTGGCCGGCTCGCAGCGTGGTCTGCGGGAGAATCAGCGGCGATGCTCACACCATTGCTTGCTATTGTTGCAGGTGTGCTGGTTGCCTGCTTTTGCCACAACGCCAGGATAAAGACGATGATAGCGGTGGACTATTATGCCAGCAACAAGATGTGGCGACAGGTACTTGAGGCCTCTGCCCGCTACCCGGGCAACAAATTAATCAACCACTCGGTCAACCGCGCCTTATACCACACAGGTCGGCTGACGCAGGAAATGTTCACGTATGGGCAGCAGCCCGATGCACTAATGTTGCCCGCCGAGACAAGAAATCCTGCGGGCTGGTGGAGACTGTTTGACACTTACATTGACCTTGGGCAGATGAACATGGCGGAATCCATGCTTGCTATGGTAATGGATACATACGGAGAGCGGCCTTTGATTCTGGGGCGGCTGGCTTTGGTGACAATGGTGAAGAACGACACCGGCGCGGCGCGTGTTTATCTTGGAGCATTAAGCAGGACGCTGTTTGACGCCGGCTGGGCGAAGGAATATCTGGCAAAAATCGAGCGTGACCCAAACCTGTCAACGGATGAAAAGGTTCAGCAACTGCGCAGTATGATACCGGCAATAGACAGGGATTTTAAGTTCCTAAACGAGAGCATTTTTCTGGACCTGCTCGACAAAAACAGACAGAATCGGATGGCTTTTGAGTACTTGATGGCGTTTTGCTTGTTGACGGGTC
>CAYUIL010000293.1:0-2414 GCA_964444715.1 uncultured Pirellulales bacterium
CGCTATCGGCTGGTCGTCGATGGGCAATGGCAGCAGGACCCCTACAACGAATTAACCGAGCTTAACCCATTTGGCGGCTACAACTCAGTAGTTGAGGTAAAGTAACACCCGCCAGAAAACACACTTTCGCCCCGCATACCCGCCATTGGGCGAGGTTTCGCCTTCGGCATATTGGGCAGGTATATTAACTGCCATATTATCTTGCTATTTGGGGGCCAAGCTGCTATACTGCTGCGTTGACCGTGCACTTTCGTTTATATTTATTGGAGTGAAAGATTATGTCAAAGGCAACAAAACCATTCGCGTTCATTATCGCTTCCCTGATAGCGATAGTCACCCTCGCATCCGCCTGCTTGGCCGCTGAAGAACCGAATGCGGCCAAAAGCCCCGACCCGTTCAAAATGAACAAACTCTTAGGCAGGGGCGTCAACCTCGGCAACGCGCTCGACGCACCGAGCGAAGGCGAATGGGGTGTGACGCTGGAAGAAGGATATTTCGACATAGTAAAACAGGCCGGCTTCAATTCAGTCCGGCTGCCCGTCCGCTGGTCGGCCCATTCGATGAATGAGCCGCCTTACACAATCGACCCTAACTTTATGAAACGGGTCGATTGGGCCATCAATTGCGCCTTGTCAAGAAATCTGCCGGTGGTGCTCGACATCCACCATTATCTCGAGATTTACAGCGACCCTGCCGGCCAAAAAGAGAAATACCTGGCCCTGTGGAAACAGATTGCAGAGCACTACAAGGACTACCCCGACATACTGCTGTTCGAACTTCTCAACGAGCCGAAGAGGAAGCTGACGCCTGAACTGTGGAATCCGATTATGAAAGAGGCGCTGGCCGTGGTGCGTCAGTCCAATCCCAACAGGATCATCGTCATCGGCCCCGGCGACAACAACATAGTCAAGTATCTCAAGGCCCTCGATATACCCAAAGACGACCGCAACATAATTGTCAGCATACACTACTATTTCCCGCTGGAATTTACCCACCAGGGCGCCAACTGGATTAGCAGGGGAGACCCAAATAGCTGGCTGGGCACAAAATGGACAGGAACCGACGCGGAGAAGAAGGCCGTAACGGACGAGTTTGACACGGCGGCCGCCTGGGCGAAGGAAAACAATCGCCCGATGAACTTAGGCGAGTTCGGCGCCTACAAGAAGGCGGATATGGAATCACGCGCCAGATGGACCAAGTTCGTCGCCGATACAGCCGTCGAACGTGGTATGAGCTTTCACTACTGGCAGTTCGTCTCCGACTTCGCGGTTTACGACACCGAAACCAAGAGTTGGATAAAGCCGCTGTTTGACGCGCTCATCCCGCCAAAACAGTGAGCCACAGCCGGCCCCTGTGCTCAGGATTTGGCGAACGCAAGCACATTGAGGTTATGCGCGGATGATGTCTGCGATTTTCATAAGGCGGGAGGTGTTGTCGCGTTCGGCTTCGCCGAGCTTGTCATAAATGAACTTGATGGTTTCGTGAAGCTCGGGGATGAGGACGTGCTCGAGAACATTGACCCTTCGGCGGGTCATTTGAAGCTCCACTGCCAACAGGCGTGCCTGCTTTTCCTTTTCCGCCAACTCAATCAACCTGTCAAACGCCCGCTCCAAAGCCATTAACGCCACATCCAGCTCCCCCGATGTCGTTGCGTAGCCATAACAGATAATCTCGCCGGTCATCTGCTTGGCTAATTCGGGGACCCTCACATTCATAACGCTGGCCAGTTTCACAACAAGCGTAAATTTTTTTGTCGGCACCTCCATCGCCGCCTTTATATCCTCCGGCTCCATCGTCGCCCGCGCAAGCATAAACCGCCTGCAGGTTTCCATCAGCTCGGCCTCGACCTTCTTGCGCAACGGCTGAATTGCCCTGGCGATTTTTATCAGGTGCCGAGAAATCCCGTCCCGCTTTTCGCTAAGCAGCTTATGTCCCCGCACCGCCAGCGTTACCCGGCGGCGAAGCCGCAAAAGCTCCATTCGAGTTGCATTTACACTGGCTAACATTTTTTGTCGCTCGTCACGGTTTTGCCTTTCGGAACTTCGGCATATACTTCTCAATCAGCTTCACGTCAATACGCTTCAACTCGGCGTTCTCGAACATACTGAGCAGCTCCCAGCCCAAATCCAGCGTCTGCTCAACGGTGCGGTTCTCGTAATAGTCCTGGGAGATATATTTCGCCTCAAAGTTGTCGGCGAATTTCATATACTTCTTATCCTCTTCCGAAAGGGCGGCTTCTCCCATAATCGTCGCAAGCTCCTGGGCCTCCTTGCCCCGCGCGTAGGCCGCATAAAGCTGATTGTACAGGTCCGCGTGGTCTTCGCGTGTTTTGTCTTTGCCGATACCTTTATCCTTCAGCCGCGACAAGCTCGGCAGCACGTCCACGGGCGGCGACACCGCCTTGCGATGCAGCG
>CAYUIL010000294.1:0-2407 GCA_964444715.1 uncultured Pirellulales bacterium
CGCCGCAATGGATGCTGACTTTCAGCGATTGCCTGACGCTTCTGCTGACATTCTTCGTGCTTTTGATGACCTTTTCATCCATCAGTGAGGAGACCATCCCGGGATTAAGCCGGGCTTTCCGCAAGATAATGCCCGGCTTCAAGTGGGCGGATCAAATGTACCGCAACAGTCTCGCAACTATTATACAAACAGAAACAACCGATGCAGTTGGTGAGGGAAGTGAACACGTAACGCTGGAGCAGGGGACAAGCGGGCTGCTGAAAGAATCCCTGGAGAGCGACCCATTTGAGGCGAGGGTTTTTTTGATACCGTCGGGCAAGGTCTTTGCCGGAAAAGCAACGGTAATCTTACCGCAGGGCAGGCAGCTATTGAATACGCTCGCTGCATATCTCAAGAGAGTGACCAACGGCGTGGTTATCAGCGAGCACGGAGCATCGGGGTCGGCGACCGACAACGCCAACGGGCTTGCACGGGCATCGGCAGTCGTAGATTACTTAACAACCAAAGGCGGCCTGGAACGAAATCGATTCGGTATTTCGTCGGCAGGCGTGACAGACGCACAAAACCTTTTAGGTGCCAGACAAGGCAGCGCCAGCCAAACAGGCGGCAACATTCTTGAGATAGCCCTGCTGGGGCAGGGCATAGGCAAATGAGAAAGCAAAATCGGCAAGTTGAGGAAGGCGGCCCAAAAGCGCCGGCGTACATTGTCACATTCACTACTCTGATTGCCTTGTTGCTGGCGTTTTTTGTCGTTCTGGTGAGTATGGGACACGTGCGTGACGAAACGCTCCTTGACGAAGGCGAGGGTGGCGGCTGGTCGCTTTTGGAGTCGTTCCAGGCGGGATTTGCCGGCGGCAAACGTTTGGGTTCCGGAACAGCCAGCTATTACCATCCAATAAACGGCCCGGAAGACGATGCCGAAGGCAGAACGCTGGATGCGAGCAGCGAACGGACGCGGCGTATCCTTAAGAAAATAGTATCCTCTGGAACTGCCGTGCCGTCGCCCCTGACAGCAGAACGGGTGGATTTTGCCCTGACGGACATACACTTCTCAGGCGACCAGGTTACATTAAACGAACAGGCCGAGCGATTCCTCAAAGAGTTCTGCACGGGTTTGCAGCAGGACGAAAGCCAAGCGGGTGTAAAGTTGTGTGTGCTGTGCCTGGGCAGCAGCGGACAGCCACAGGAAAAGGAATTGGTCCTGGCAGCCAAACGGGCCAGGGCGGTAGAGGATTATCTGCGGGCGAGTCTGCCCGCCACGGGGAAATGGTCGACATATTCATGGGGGGCAGGACCGGACAGCACCTGGACGGCAGGTGATAAACTTGTGTCCACGCAGCCACAGGTGTTGATTGCCATTCTCAGAAACGGCAGCTAAATCGACGCACCCAGCCACAAATTACACTCCGCCGGCGGGACATGACAATTCGAGGGCCGTGCCCGTTAAGTTTTTCGACAAATCGTCTGATTTTCCCCCAGCGACGCAATAGCGTTTGACAGGTCTATCGCCCCAAAAAAGCCAACTATGGTGATTTAGACGTTTGGGCACATCGTTTGCAGCAGTTATCCGAACAGGAAAAGGTTTGTTTGGTGCGTCTCACGGCATGGCGGCAGGCAAAATAAAACTTGTTGCGATATTGGCTGCGTTGATATTGGCGGGCGTGTTACTGCCGGTTGTGAGCCGGGTAGCAGCCACGTCAGGTCCACAACAACAGGGCGATTTTGCAATTTCTCCCAAGCCGGAGCAGGTGCAAGGGAACGACTCGGATTTGCAGTCCGAGCCGGGTTCTTCAGGCCAGCAGGCCGTGGTTCCCGGCGGGCGCGAGTTTTTCTACAAGATGCTGGCGTCAGTGTTGCTGGTCATCGCTCTCGGTGTTGGAGCGATTTACGTGTCAAGGAAATTGTTGCCGCGGATTACGAATCTGCCGGGCAAACAGATACGTGTCGTGGAGACAGCTTACATTGCACCGCACAAAGGGATACACCTGATTCAGGCAGGCACACGACGTTTGGTGATAGCAAGCACCAACGAAACCATTACGATGCTGGCTGACGTAACCGAGTCAGCGGCAGATTTTGCCAGCCAGGTGACAGAGAAGATATGAAAGGTCAAATGTTCAGCAGGTGTTTGTTATTAACAATTACGGCCGTGCTGACACCAGGCAATTTTGCTTTTGCTCAACGCGGCAACACCCTGGCTGGGCCGCTGACCATGCCAATCGCCGTCAACTCAGCGTCAGGTATCCCGCCAAAAGCCATGCCGGGCATCGGGGACCTGATGACAATTGTCGATAAGGCGACGGCGGAACAAGGCAAAAGCAAGGACTGGTCAACGCCGCTCAAACTCGTCATCATTTTCACGGGGCTGGCAATACTACCCAGCTTGCTGGTGATGATGACTTCTTTT
>CAYUIL010000295.1:0-2378 GCA_964444715.1 uncultured Pirellulales bacterium
TACACGGACTACTACACTCTTTCCCTACACGACGCTCTTCCGATCTCGGTAATTACGAGGTTTGCTGGGAGGCAGTGAGCTGTGCTATGTCTTATGAGGTGGACGTTAATGACGGAAGCGGCTGGGTGCAAGACTATAAAGGCCCCAACACCTGCTACAATGAGAGCGTGAGCGACTGCAACAATTATTGCTACCGTGTGAGGGCATTGAACGTTTGCGGCTATAGCGGCTGGTGTATCGGAGACCATAATTGTGTAGTGGAACTTCCTCTGGAAGCACCTGCTGATATTGATTACCCTGACAGCAACTGCGGCGGCAATTACCCCGTTTGCTGGACGGCAGTGAGCTGTGCCGCGTCTTATGAGCTGGAGCATTCCAAAAACGGCGGCGGCTGGGTGCAAGACTATAACGGCCCAAACACCTGCTACGATGAAAGCGTGAGCAGCTGTGGCTATTACCGCTACCGTGTGAAGGCATGCAACACTATTTGCGGCTGCAGCGACTGGTTCATCGGGGACCATAATTGTGCAGTGGCAACATCCAAACCAAACGCGCCCGGTAGTATTACGTACTACGACCACTATTGCGTCGGCAGTTACACCGTTGTATGGGAGCCATCGAGCTGTGCTACGTATTATGAGCTGTACATTGATAGCGGAAGCGGTTGGCCGCCGGAGCCAAACTGCAGCGTCCCCGACCCTTGCTGTGAATTTGAGAACGTGGAACCAGGCGTTTATAGTTACTGTGTGAGGGCGTGCAACGTCTGCGGCTGCAGCGATGATTGTTGTGCCGGCGGAGATTGTGTAGTGTCACGCACACCTGAAGCGCCCGATAATATTTGGGTCCCACTCAGCGATGACGACGGCGAATACGACGTTAACTGGGCGGCATCAGCCGGAGCTGTATCTTATCAGTTGGAGAGTAAAACTGATTATACACCACCCTGCCCTACACCACCCTGCCCTTGCCCTTATGGTTGGGTGCTAATCTATAGCGGCCCCAACACTACCTACAATGAATGGGTTGGCGGAGGCACCTGGTCTTACCGTGTGAGGGCTGTCGACGAAACCGGCCTTTGTCCCAGCGCCTGGACATACAGCCTGAACAGCTGTGAAGTAAACGATTGTTTTCCTGGCTGCAAATGGGATTACGACGAATGGCAGGCAGTGCGCTATCCTCCTTGCTGGTGCTATCCGCGACAGTGTTACGGTGATGTCGACAATGCGGCGGAAGGCGGCACGAAGACCGGATACAATTATGTCCATTTCAACGACTTGAGTCTGCTGCTGGATTGCTGGGACACATTAGAGCCGAATTACGGAAATCCCTACCCAAGCGGCCCGGGGGCTGCCTGGCATAGTCCTTGCATCTGTGCCGACTTTTGTCATGATGTAGAAGGCGGCACGAAGACCGGATACTATCGTGTCCACTTCTGCGACTTGACTATCCTTTTGTCCAGCTGGAATATATTGGAGCCGAATGACGGAAATCCCTACCCAGGTGGCCCGGGTATTGACCCCAACTGCCTGGATTGTCCGTAATGCAGGTGGAATTATCCGCTGTGGCGGATATATGATTTGATTCAAAAAGGGCTGTGAGTTATTTAGCTCACAGCCCTTTTTCTTTGTGCCCCGTTGGAAAACCCAGCTGGCTGCCAAGAACCTTTACAGATTCACTATACTTTAATGGTTTTGTTATATATCTAATAACAATCGGACGAAATTGTTCAGCCTTCTTTCGCTCTTCTTCGCTATCGGATGTCGTTAGAACAATAACAGGAATATTACTCAGGGATTCATCAGCTTGAATAATTTCCAACAATTCCCAGCCGTTCATTCGAGGCATATTCAGGTCCATAAAAATCAGGCATGGTTTTTTGTTGTTTGCGTTTCGTAAATATTCCAGGGCATCTTCACCGTTAGACCGGAAAACCAACTGATGTGTAACCTTAAGCTCCTTAAATACACGTTTAACAGTCATCCGGTCAATATCATCATCTTCAAGTATTAATACCGGCGTGGTGTTCTGGCTCAATTACGACCACCTCCTGTCTGTCTTTAGCGAGACCTCGCCTTTGGGCGGGTGTCCTTTTCTGTAAAGTAAAGAAGAATGTAGTTCCTTGTTCCGGCGTAGATTCGACACAAATCCTGCCGCCGTACTTTTCGATAATCTTTCATGCATAGCATTATTATACTATTTTTTTAAGAAGTCACCATAGATATTATCGGCCGTAAGGCACAAAAATTATCACTTTTTTTCGTTTCTGTGCGGCTATTTTCGAGGAAAAACCCTTGCAACTGATTGATTTACAAAGGTATGAAAACAATCGGGGTGACTGGATTCGAACCAGCGGCCTCCTGCTCCCAAAGCAGGCGCTC
>CAYUIL010000296.1:0-2377 GCA_964444715.1 uncultured Pirellulales bacterium
GTAAAGAGACCGGATACTGCAAGGGCAGAGGCGGCTCAATGCACATAGCCGAGGTCGAAAAGCAAAATAACCTTGGCTCAACAGGTATCGTTGGGGGCAACCAGCCATCAGCAGTCGGAGCGGCTTTGGCAGAGAAGTATAAGAAAACCGGCAAAGTGGTGCTTTCGTTTTTCGGCGATGGCTCTACCAATTGCGGCAGTTTTCACGAGTCAATGAATATGGCCTCGACACTGAAGGTTCCCCTGGTGGCCATAATCGAGAACAACCTTTATGGGATGAGCGTGCCTTTCTCGGGCAGCGAGGTTGACGGCACCAGAAGGGCAAGCAACATCACGGATATCGCAGAGCGGTGCTATGCCTACAATGTTCCTGCTATGATTGTAAATGGGCAGGATGTCGTGGCTGTGTATTTGGCTGTCCACTCAGCAGTGACATTGGCGAGGGCCGAGAATCAAATGACTATCATCGAAGCCAAGACCTATCGCTGGTACGGCCACAGCCGAAGTGACCCACGTGCCTACCGCACAAAGGCCGAGGAAAAGGCCTGGCACGACCGTGACCCGATTATAGTTCTAAGAAATAAACTGCTTGGCGGCTCGCTTTGCACAGAAGCAGAATTAGACGAAATAGAGGACAAGGCCTTTAATACGATTGAGACAGCTACAAAATTCGCTATGGACAGTCCTTGGCCGAATCCTGCCGATTTGACAAAAGATGTATATGTTGAGGAAAGTTATCCGCCTGAGCTTATAGAGACCGAAAGAGCCACGTCTAAAAAAGTAATGGAGGCAACCGCTGCCTTTGAGGCAGCTCGTGCTTCATCCAAAGCTAAAACAAAGAAAGAAGCTGCTGAGCAGGCCAAAGCGGAAGTGAAGTCCAAGTTTGGTATGGACGTAATGACGATTGGCCAGGCGGTTTCAGCCGCTCAGGCGGAGGAGCTGAGAAGAGATAAAAACGTTATCGTGATGGGCGAAGACGTTGGCCTTTACGGCGGAGCGTATCAGGCGACTCGTGGGCTGTCGGCTGAATTCGGCACCGACAGGGTGATTGATACGGCAATATCCGAAGCGGCCATTGCAGGTGCCGCAGTCGGCGCAGCTCTTCGGGGTTTAAGACCAGTGGCTGAGATTATGTATGTTGATTTTGTTACGATAGCGATGGACCAGCTTGTTCACGTCGGTGCTTATAACCGCTATATGTTCGGCGGCAAGGCAAAAGTGCCGATGGTTCTGCGAACCGAAGGCGGTGTAGGCAGATGTATCGCTGCTCACCATTCAGAGTCGTTAGAGGCATGGCTTATGCATCCGCCGGGACTTTATGTGGTAATGCCCTCAACGCCTTACGATGCAAAGGGTCTGCTTAAGGCCGCTATTCGCAGTGACAATCTGGTGGTTTTTATCGAGCACAAGGCGATCTACGGTCAGCTTGGTCCGGTGCCGCAAGGCGATTACATTATTCCATTAGGCGTAGCGGATATTAAAAGGCCCGGCAAAGATGTAACAATTGTCAGCTATAGCAGAATGGCGATGTTCTCATTTGAGGCGGCAAAAATTTTAGCTGAGCAGCATGGCATCAATGCAGAAGTCATCGATGTGCGAACGCTAAAGCCGCTGGATATAGAAACAATAGCCGAATCAGTCCGCAAGACGGGTCGGCTGGTAACAGTCAGCGAGGGCTTCGGCACCTGTGGGGCGGGTAGGGAGATTACCGGCCGGTTTATGGAATATGAGTTTAGTGATGGTAGCCGCGGGTTCGATTATCTCGACGCGGCGCCGGTTAATCTGGCAGCAGCCGATGTGCCGCCGCCGATGAGTGAGCCGTTGGAAAATGC
This sequence comes from uncultured Pirellulales bacterium, assembly GCA_964444715.1. Classification (GTDB taxonomy): domain Bacteria; phylum Planctomycetota; class Phycisphaerae; order Sedimentisphaerales; family Anaerobacaceae; genus Fen-1362. The sequence continues at coordinate 1,832 of CAYUIL010000296.1, forward strand.
CAGTATTCCGAGTGTTGAGAGAATTGTCGAGGCTGTTAAGGCAGTTGTATAATCAATCAGAAAGACGAGGTACAAGGATTCTATAATGGCAAAAGAAGTAAGATTACCGCAGCTTGGGCAAACGATGGAAGAGGGGACCGTTGTTGGTTGTATGGTTAAGGTCGGTGACGAGGTCAAAAAGGGCGATTGTGTTTTTGAAATAGAAACCGACAAGGCAACGCTGGAGATGGAATCGCCTACTGATGGCTTTGTAAAGTACATTCTTGCTGAAGTGGGCCAGACACTTCCCGTTGGGGCACCAATTTTGGTTCTCGGCGATAAGGACGAAGAAGTGCCGCAAAGCTTCGTCGATTCACTCAAAGCTGCCGGTTCGGCTGTGGTTGAGGAAGCTGCACCTGCTGTTGTTGGTGAGCCAGCCAAACCAGAAACGCAGCCGATCAAGTCGGCAGATAAAATAAAGGCGTCACCACGGGCCAGGAAACTGGCTGAGCAGCTTGGCGTGGACCTGTCAAAAGTTACCGGCACAGGGCCGGGCGGCAGAATTAC
>CAYUIL010000297.1:0-2376 GCA_964444715.1 uncultured Pirellulales bacterium
ACAAATCAGGTTATCTTCGGACAATTCGAGTTCGGGGAATTGATGAAACGGCATAATGTGATGAGCGGCCCGATGCTTCTTTGAGCCGCAGACGGCGCAGAGCTTGCCTTTGAGGAATTTCCTCTGTAACGCTGTCCACTTCGGGGAACGCTTGTTCTCTTTGGGTTTCGGAGCGCTTAAATTCATTAGCCCTTCCTGGTCATTCGCTTACGCTCGTCTCGAATCTCGTTTCTGTCGTCATTAGAGGGCCGACCAATGGGGCCTCTGCCTTTCCCTCTGCCTAAACCGCGACCCTTGCCCCCGCTGCGTATCTTCTGGCCCGACAAGCCCGCCCTGTAACCTTTTAAGGTGCCCGCCTTTGGCTTTTTCTTTTTGCGCTTCGATTTCGCCGAATATGGCAAACCCTTTTCAGAGGTCGCAGCAAAATCGTGAAGCTGACTCTTGTTCATTTTTAGTAGCCCGCGATTGCGCTTAAATAGTTTTTCTGGGTGATGTTCGGCTATTGCCATCGCCCGTCTCACTTTTTTTGATTTTGCTGGCATTTTTTACACCTCGCTTTAACCCACTCCCTTTTGTTTGATTCTTTTTCGTTCTTCTCGAATTTCTGCCCTGTCGGAGATTGATGCGGCAACCTCATTCATTGCCGCCTGTTTATTTTTCAGCAACTTCCCCGCAGCTTTCATAAGTCGCTTGTCCTTTTGTATCTCTCGCGCACGAGTCAACGTCTCAAGCGCGCTTTCTACTTTGTAAATCTCAATGCCATCCACCATTTTAGGCCGCTCTAATGTCGGCACGGCCATGCCGATATTTGAATCTGTGTCATAATTTTTTCGTCTTTTTCTGTTTTTCTTTTTAGACATAAATAACTCCTTTATGCGCTAATTTGGGCCGCCATCGGCATTGCCTGTAAAAGTTTCAGTTTTTCCTGGTCGGGCAGGGCGGTGAAGTCCTGCTTCGCCTTCGCCTCGGCATCCATAGGCGTTCGGCCCGGCTGCTCCGCCGGCTCTTTGAAAACGTCCTGAAGGTTAAAGTGTCCGAGATACTTCCGCCAGAGGGCGGGAATGTCCGTAAGCTGGCCGAGAATGGGGGCCTTAATTGCCGCCATCATAATCTTGTCGAGATTCTGTTCTAACTTCTGCTGGGCGAGCAAAATCGTAAGTCCGCCAACCTTGAAGATATAGTGGCCTTCCAGACCCTCAAATGTCTTGCTGAACTGCATCAGGAGATTATAGGCGTCCTTGATTAACGGGGCCAAGCTGTTTCGCTCCAGCCGGCGAGCGATAACGTCGAAGAACCCGTGCGCTTCGGCGGTCTTTAACTCAATCTCGCCAAGCGTCTGGGCCTTTTTTGAGGGCAGGGCCTCGACATATTCGGAAATCGAAGTCGCCTGCCTTAATTCGCCATCGACAACCCGAAGGGCATTGACGACTTCTCCGCCGACAGGAGTAACAGCAACCTCATTGACTGCTCTTTGTTCGGAGTTCGTGAGAAATACCTTGCCCGGGTAAATCCTTTTTGCTTTATCCTGCTCGACGAGGTTCGTCTTATTCACCTCAAACATCTTATTGACGGTGAAGTTGAGGTTGTCCATATAAAGGTTAATGAGGTTGTTCAGGGTGTATTGAAGCGAGACGGCGCTTTCGACTAAAGACACACCCGCTATACCCCGATGAGGATAAGGAATCGGGACGGTAAATCTGTAAGGCGAAAGACCATCATCGAAGGGATTTTCGTGGTTTCGTATAAGCTCGTCGTCGGCAATGATTAAGAGCTGGTTACGAAGGATTCTCTTGCCGTCCTTAGATACAATATCGCCCCAAAACTCAAGGATGCGAACCTTCTTGTCCTTCGGGGAAAAATCACTGAGTCCCTTCCGTTGACGCTCTTTTTCTTTGAGTTCCAGCTTCGCCGCATTGTCTCCGGTGAGCTTATCGACGGCCTTCATATTGTAAACATCTTCGTTGCCCTCGATACTGCTTAACAGGTCGGCCAAGTCGCGCTCCTTCTCCTCGATGATATACTTTGGCTTTTCCTGAATGAAGGGCAGATAATCGGGGCATATATGCAGATTGAAGATGTCGCTGTTTTCAAACTGAATTTTATCATCGCCCCAGATTCTTTTTATCGCCCCGAAGCCCAGAAGAAACGTGCTTACAGTCCCCTCTCCGTAGGACTCTGCGAAGTTGGTGTTTTCGAGATGGCTAATCATCTTGGCCTCGACCTTGCGGGCCTTTTCCTGTGCCTCCTGAAACTCACTTTCCTCGTATTTGTCGCGGTCGATTTCGACCTTGAAAAGTGAGGAGGTCTGCAAGACCGCCTTCTCGACTAATGACGCGGCACGGTAGCAGTGCATAAAAATCTTGGGCAGAAACGCCC
>CAYUIL010000298.1:0-2368 GCA_964444715.1 uncultured Pirellulales bacterium
ATAGTGCGATGACTTCGCCGCCTTTCAACTGAGAACCAAATTGGCGACCGAACCTTAACGTCTGCTGCGGCGAATGTGATGTGAAGGAGAAATCCATAGTGAAGTCACTTAAGGTGGTCGTAACCTTTCGGCTCGATGTTGCGGATTTGGCCATCGGGCATTTTGATTCGCATTTTGCCGACATCGGTAATCGTGCCGATTCTGGTAATGGGCAACGGGTCATTCCACTGTTTGAGCAGTTTGCTGCAACTTTCTTCAGTTAGCGTGAAAAGCAATTCGAAGTCCTCGCCGTCGTTGAGGGCGGATAAAAAGGGGTCTGACCCCTTTTTCGCGTCGTCGGATATTGGGATTGAGTTGGCATCGAGAATTGCGCCGACTCGGCTTTGAGTGCAAATACGATTCAGGTCGCTGCTTAGGCCGTCGCTTATATCCATCATCGCATTGAGTTTGACGAGGGAGGTGATTTTGAGGGCCTCTTCGACTCGCGGCGTGAAATTTAGATGTTTTCCCAACATCGCTCCTCCGAGTGAGCCGGTAACGCAGATAGCGTCGCCTGGTTTTGCGCCGTTTCGACGGACAGGCGGGTTGCCCGCGGGCCGAGATAACATCGCAACATTTATGGCGAATTTGCTTGCGTCGGCCCATTTGGTGATGTCGCCGCCGATGAGGGGACAGGCGAATTTGTCGGCGGCCAGGATGATGCCTGAGTGGAGTTCCTTGAGATGGTCAGGGCCGAAACCAGCGGGCAGCGCGACGCTGACGACGACGGCGACGGGAATGGTCGCCATAGCGGCACAATCGCTTAAACTTGCGGCCATTGCCTTGTAGCCGACCTGTTTGAGAGTTATTTTTTTGAGGTCAAAGTGGACGCCATCGAGGAGCATATCGGTTGTGATTAAGACGGAAACGCCATCAGCCAAACGCACTTCGGCCATATCATCGCCGATGCCGATGGGGAAATCATAAGAGGGCAGGTTTCGCTGCCGGGCAAACCAATCGGTAATGAGGTCTTCGCCGTTGCTCATCGGTTAGCCAACAGCTTTTTCCAGTAGGCGATTTGTTGTTTCGCCTGTTTGGGGCCTGCGGCACCCTCGGTTACGTATTTTGCGACGACGTTGGCTGCGCCGAGCGATTTATAAACGTCGGCCTCGATTGCCGGGGAATACTTTTTGAAATCACTCAGCTCAAGGTTGGCAAGTTTCATACAATGCTTTTCGCAATACGCGACGAGGCAACCGACAATGCCGTGCGCTTCCCGGAATGGGACGCCTTTGCGGACAAGATACTCGGCCAGTGCCGTTGCGTCGAGGAAACCATCGTCAAGGCCGGAGGCGATTCGATTAGTGTCAAAGGTGGTGTGCGAGACAACGGCGGCGGCCATATCGAGGATTGAGCAGGTTGTGTCGGCGGCGGTGAATATATGGACCTTGTCTTCCTGCAGGTCGCGGTTATAGCCCGATGGCTGGGCCTTTAAGACGGTCAGCATTCCCATCAGGGCGCCGTAAACGCGTCCGGATTTGCCGCGGATAAGCTCGAGGGCATCGGCATTGCGTTTCTGCGGCATCATACTGGAGGAGGTGCAGAAGCTGTCGTCGATTCGGACGAAGCTGAACTCGTTTGAGCAGAATATAACAAAATCCTCGCTCAACCGGGACAGATGCATTGCGACCAGTGCGCAATCGAAGATGAATTCCGCGCAGAAGTCCCTGTCGCCGACGGCGTCGATGGAGTTGTAGGTAATGTCGGAGAAACCAAGTTGCTTCGCGGTGGCTTTCCTGTCTAACGACAGCGTAGAGCCGGCAATAGCGCCAGAGCCGAGAGGCGAGATATCGACCAGTCGCTGACAATTGCCGAGTCGGATAAAATCACGCTCAAGCTGCTCGACGAAGCTCAATAGATATGAGGCAACGACAATTGGTTGTGCCCGCTGGAGGTGCGTATAAGCCGGCATTACATTGTTTGTATAATCCGCCGCCTGAGTAACAAGAGCGTTCTGGAGGTTGGCGATTTTGCTCTTGAGAATATCAACCTGGTCACGGAGCCAGAGTCGCAGGTCGGTAGCGACCTGGTCGTTTCGGCTTCGGCCGGTGTGCAGTTTCTTGGCGGCGTTGCCGATTTTTTTGACTAAGGCGGCCTCAATAGCCATATGAATATCTTCGTATGTCTTGTCAAATTTGAATTTGCCCTGGGCAATCTCTCGCTCGATTTGCAAAAGGCCGCGTTTGATCTTCGCAAATTCGCCTTTGGTAATCAGTTTGCGCTGCGCCAGCATCTTCGCGTGAGCGATTGAGCCGGCGATATCGTATCGGTAAAGCCGTTTATCGATGCCCAGGGACTCGACGAAATCGACCATAATAGGGTCAGGTTC
>CAYUIL010000299.1:0-2367 GCA_964444715.1 uncultured Pirellulales bacterium
TGTGGCAGGATTGCCGTCCGGGTCGTCCGATGGCCACCAGTATATGAATGTCTGCCCCGCGTTCGTAAACATATAACTCCACTGAACTGAAAAGCTGCCCACACCCTCGATCATCAGCATATGCAAAGTGTTGGGGTTGGCCAGGTCAACTGTCGGTCGACTGCCGCCGTTTGCACCCAAGCAGGCGTCAATTGTCTGAGTTACAATCGCTGGTTGTGTCAACAGTGCCTGCCATTGCGACAGAGATATACGGTCGTGCTCATAAAAATCATTATTAACCAAATTGAACGTGGCAAAATTGTTGGGATCCGGCCAGGCATCAAGAGCCATATCGGCGGTCGATATGTGCTGGCGCCTGGCGAGAAGGCGGTCGTAGCTGCGAAGATTAACGGGGGCATTTAACATTTTATATCGAGGGTCAATACTTTGTGCCTGACTGTAGTTAATTCGTGCAAGGTTACCGACTATAGGTTTGCCATTGTAAATCTGAGTGGATTGAAAATCCCCGTCAGCGAAGAACATAATCTGGTCAAGGCGCCGGTTGAGGTCGTTTGGGTCCAACTGAAACCATATAAACAGCGGCGCATCTTTGCGCAGGCCTTTGAAATCGCTGTCTAACTGCTCGGTTATCGTTCGCAGTTTCCGCATAATCTCGGCTTGTGCCATCGCGACGCGATATGAGCCGATACTGGCCTTGAAAATGACGCCGGCAAAGAGAATCACAATAACCAGCAGGCCGAGTGCGACGACCATCTCAACGAGGGTGAAACCTTGTCGTTCGTATTTCGGATTTCGTATTTCGTTGTTCATAGGCAAAATTAGAATCTCACGACCTTTTGATATACAGCGATGCAGGGGTATCGGCCGCCGCCGGGTGACGAAGGCGGCGGAACAACCCAGACAAGTTTACTACCTTCCAGCCAAGGTCTGTCGAGGCGGATAACACTGTCATTTGGCGGAGGGTAGCGTTCAAGCACGCGATATATCTGGCCGGAGGTATCCTCAACAATTGTATATCCGTCGTTAATCCAGGTCTTATTCCCCATTACGGTCAATTCGTAACTGCCGATGATGCCGGAAACTTGCACGGGAACGGCAACCGGTCTGTCGGCATTTGTTATGAAGGTTGGAGGAGGCAATGGATTCAACGCATTGAACTTCGCGGCACCTGCCTTCCTGCTGACAAAAACGGTAACCTGAACATCAGCGGGGCCAACCCTTCGGCATATAACCGACCACCAGTATCGCTTCGTGTTAGGGGCACCCGGCGTCGAGGGATAAGAAAAATAATCAACTGGTGGTTGCGTTACAGCGACATTCTCAAAAGGGTGCTGATATTGACCAGCGACGTTCCAGTTGGCATCAGCAGCGGGTAGAAGACCATATAGTTTGATTTTTGTGAATGCCTCGTCGGCTACTGTCGCGGCGATGGTCCGCTCCGAGGAGATGGTTATGAGATGAATGCTGACGGGAAATACGCCCGCTATAAAGAGCATCCCCACCGCCAACACCCCAACGGCAAGCAAGACCTCGGTGAGGGAGAAGCCGCGTTCCGATTTCGTATTTCGTATTTCGTATTTCGTATTTTGAAATTGCGGGTTCATTTCTCGTTAATGATTGTCCCCGTGTAGGGGTTTACATAGATTTTTTTCAGGTTCTGGAGATAGTTAGTCCAGCGGAGATTTGTAGCCGTTTGTTTGAGTATCTTGGTTTCGTAAATGATAAAACTGTTCCGGCTGGACTCCTGGGCAAAACCAAGAGTTTGGTAATCATCCTGATGGAACATTGCGATTCCACTTATGACGTTATTGGCAGTGTTGAATATATCGTCCTTGCTGCTGTCGTCGGTTCGACCGTCTCTGTTTCGAATGCGCACATCGTGTATAACAAGCTTGCCTGAGGGAGAAAAAACTATCGAGAAAGTAGTGGTGTCTCTAAGGACATTAGGATTAGCATAGTCAGTATCAGGGATGCCAACGCCTAAGCTTAAGTCATATAGCAGGTCCATCACGCCGATTGAATCGGGAAGTTTGATTGGCTGGATGCCGTCAACGGCCCGGAAGCCATTGGCAAGACCGGTGCGGTCAAAGTCGTGGATTATGAAAATGATGTATTGAGGTGTATTATCGGGATTACTCAGGTCGTAACGTTTTTGAAAGCGGATGCCGGCGTAGTGCTGTTCTTTTGCGGCTATCGCGCGAGCGCTGGCTAAGGCCGCACTTATCATTGATTTTGCCCCGCTCTCGGACTCGAAGGAGTTAAGGAGCATATTCGCCGCCGGGATAGTCAGGCCGACCATTAAGGCGGCGATTGCAACGACAACCGTCATCTCGGTAAGCGTCAAACCGGAATATCGAGCTCTATTTA
>CAYUIL010000300.1:0-2358 GCA_964444715.1 uncultured Pirellulales bacterium
CGAACCAGGCAGGACAAATACATTGGTTGTGCATGTGGTCACCGGACGTTGAGACAGCATCGGGCACAAGATTCCCCGAGTGCGTTTTAAGGTGTGTTAGTGAGGAGTGTTGGCTATGGATGAGCTGGATTTTCGTATTGCGACGCTGGGAGAAGCGACTGTTGACTCGCCCATTCTATTCTCGAAAGTGCGCGGGAGCAAAATAGCGAACTACGTCAGTGACAAAGAGCGCGTAATCTACGCCGTTGATACAACCAGCGACTCATCCTCGCGGCGGTTTGACCAGTGCGAGCTGATGGAAAAGGCGGGCCCAAGGGAAAAGGTGTATTTCAACCCTTCGGACGTGCACGCCGCCGTCGTTACCTGCGGCGGTTTGTGTCCCGGCCTCAATGACGTGATACGCGCCATTGTTATGTGCCTTTGGTACCGATACGGCGTTCGCAAAATAAGCGGTGTCCGGTATGGCTATCGCGGTCTCATTGAGCGTTTCGCCCTTGCGATGCTGGAATTGACGCCGGATGTTGCGGTGGATATTCACCACGACGGGGGAACTATCCTCGGCTCGTCGCGCGGTTACGGAAATGAGGCCGGCGAGATAGTTAATACACTCCAGCGGCTTGGTATTAATATGCTTTTTGTTATAGGCGGGGACGGCACTTTGCGGGGGGCGATGGGGATTTCGGAGGAAGTAAAAAAACGCGGACTCAAAATAGCAATTGTGGGCGTTCCCAAAACAATAGATAACGACCTCAGTTTTGTTCAGGCCTCGTTCGGTTTCGCCACGGCTGTGGCAGAAGCAGCCGACGCAATCGCCGCGGCTCATACCGAGGCAAAAGGGGCTATTAACGGAATCGGACTGGTTAAAGTGATGGGCAGACAATCGGGATACATCGCAGCGGGCACGGCGCTGGCACGCAACGAAGTCAATTTCGTGCTTGTGCCTGAGGTGCCGTTTGAGCTGGATGGTGATAACGGCCTGCTCGCTCATCTTGCCAGACGCCTCGAACAACGCAACCACGCGGTGATTCTGGTTGCCGAAGGCGCGGGCCAGGATCTTCTCGAACGGACCAATGCCATTGACGCCTCCGGAAACATTGAGCTCGCGGACATCGGCCGATACCTTCAGCACCACATCTGCAACTACTTCAAAAAGAAGAACGTTGAAATCAATTTGAAATACATCGACCCCAGCTATATAATACGGGCCGCGCCTGCGAACACGACCGATTCGGTCTATTGCGAGCGGCTCGGCTCAAACGTAGTCCACGCGGCAATGACGGGCAGGACCGAGGTCCTTATCGGTCTGGTGAATGACCGGTATGTGCATATCCCGATTCGCCTGGCCGTCTCTCGGCGCAACGTTATTGACCCAGATGGGCCGCTTTGGCGCGACGTAATTGACGCGACGGGCCAGCCGGTGCTTATGACAAACTGAGTAGTTCGCCGGCACGGCTTACTGGCTATAGATAAGCTTTCTTGTCCTCCGTAGTCCCGGTTTTTTCGGGACGAAGGATGGATTGGAGGGGTGAAGGCCTGTTCTGCTTTCAGGGCAGGCCTGTTTTTTGGTTTGAAATGACATATACGGAGCAAAACAAGAAAAATTTAAAATTTTCTTGAACAAATCGGAATAGTTCTTATATAATAATATATGGCAATTAGCAATATGTGTGTGTTTTCTAAAACGCCGTGTTTAAGTCCCGGCAAGTGGGTTTGATATGCCGATTAAAGTATCGAACAAGGGAAAAGAGTCGTTGGAGTTGTTTCGCGACAAATGCAGGCAGCACGACATCAGCATCACTCCGCAGCGCGTTGCGATTTACTCCGTTTTAATCGATGCCAGGGACCACCCAAGTGCTGAAGCTGTCTATAATCGCGTAAAGGTTACCTTCCCCGACATTTCAATTGATACGGTATATCGCACGCTTTCTACTTTTTCAGAGATGGGGCTGGTTGACGAGGTGGAAGGATACGGCGAAGCCAAACGATATGACCCCGATTTGAAACCCCATCATCATTTCAGGTGTAAAAGGTGTAATAAAATTGTCGATTTTCGGGACGAGCGTCTTAACAAGCGGCGTTTGCCGCCGGCAATCAGGGCAAAATTCAGCGTATTCAGCGTCAAGGTCGTAGCGGAGGGCTTGTGTGATGAATGCCGTCGAAAGAGATAATAATTTTTTTCGTCAGTAATAGGAATAATTCTTATATAAGGAAAATGCTTAAATGCAATTATTTTTTACTGGTCTGTAAACGTTTTAAGGTTTTTTACTGAAAGGGGTTCAAAATGGCACAGGTGGCAAGAGAAATGGTTGAGAAGGCGGGAGTGAACGTAAACGAGCTGATTGAGCTGCTCGTGAAGAA
>CAYUIL010000301.1:0-2328 GCA_964444715.1 uncultured Pirellulales bacterium
GTAACGAGGAGCGGACCCGTTTCTGGCCGGATGATGAACACGCGAAAGAATTTGGCGAGGTTGTCATCCGTGCGATGAAGCGCAAGGCGCTCTCCGAAGCAGGCGAAGGCGGCGAGCTTGTCCCGATAGAGTTGGCCGCCTGGATTATCCAGAAGCAAAGCGAATACGGCGTCTTTCGCCGGAACGCCCAAATCGTCCCTATGGGCAGCTCCAGCTTGCTGATTCCGAAGGTCGAGGATGATTTGACGGTTTATTGTGTCGATGAGGGGGGCACAATCACCGAGTCGGATATGACTTTCAGCCAGGTCGCCTTAGTCCCCAAGAAGCTTGCCTGCCTGGCAAAGATTTCGAGCGAGCTTGAGGAAGATTCGATTGTCGCTCTTGGTGAGGTTGTTGGGCAGTCGATTGCTCGCTCAATGGCTCACGCTGAGGACCTGTGCGGATTCTTAGGCGATGGGACGAGCACATATTTTGCCTTCAAAGGAATCGTCGGCGCTTTGCTGGCCGTTGACCCGGTAATCGCGAATATCAAGTCGCTGGTTGTCGGCAGCGGCAACGCTTACAGCGAGCTGACATTGGCGGATTTTCGCAAGGTCTGCGGCATTCTCCCCGAATCGGCAGAAGCAGGTGCTCGATGGTTTATGAGCAAGTCGTTTTTCTTCAACGTGGTCCTGCCGCTGTTGTGGGCAGAAAGTGCAGGGCAGCCAGTCCTCGGAACACCTACGTATTTCGAGCAGGGTCCGACAAAGTTTTTGCTCGGTTATCCTGTCGAGTTTACACCGGCAATGCCCAAAGTCGAGGATGACAGCCAGATTTGCGCACTTTTAGCCGACCTGCGGCTCGGCGCATTTTTGGGCGAGCGGCGTTCACTTGAGATTGCCCGCAGCGAGCACGTTTTCTTCCAGTCGGCACAGATTGCAGTTCGCGGCCTTCAACGAATTGCTATCAACGTTTATGGCGTCGGCAATACTACCGATGCAGGCCCGATTTGCGGCTTGATAACCGCAGCGTCCTAACCGGCGGGATGTAGCAGAATAATGCCAGGGCGGGTAGCGGGATGGCCCGCCCTGGCAAGATTTTGAGATAAACAATGGCAAAAGATGTAAACATTCACGTTAAGACAACCGGCATTCAGCAGGCCAAGACCGAAATCGGGCAGGTGGGCCAGGCGACCGAGCAGATGGGGACAAAAACCTCGCGGGCCGCCGGCTGGATAAAAGAGGCATTCTCCGCTCTTGTCGGCCCTCTCGGCATTACCGCCGTTGTTACGTTGGTTGTCGGCGGTATTCGCAAAATCATCGCGGCCTACGATGATATGAAAAAAGCAATGGCCGAATCGGTCCACGAATTAGCCAATACTCAGCGGTCCGCAAAGGATTTTTTTGAATCAATAAATGCCTATACCGCTAAAGAACGTGATGTCGGGCTTAAGCAGATTCGCAGGGTCCAGGGAGAAACAGGGTTGCCTCTTGGGGACGCAGCGAAGCTGCTCGAAGCCCAGAAGCGGACCTTTGGCGAGATTCAACCGGAAGCAACGGCACAGCTTGCCGGTTACTGGCAATTACACGGTGGGCCTTCTACGGCGAATCTTATTCGATGGCTGGGTGCTGCCGGTGTCGGCGGCGTTGAACGCCAGGGCCAGATATTGAGATTGATTTCGGCGACCGCATCTCAGACCGGACTCCGCGACGAGGAAATCACAGGAAATATGCTCCGCTATTCTACGGAGTTTAAGCAGATGGGCTGGTCGCCTGAGCAGGCGATAACAAATGTCGGCAAGGTGATGGCGGGTTTGGGGGAGCGTGAGGCACGGCGGGCAATGAGCGGATTAGTGGAGGGCCTCAAAGCATTTACCGAGGAAAAGGCACGTGGAATGCGCGTGCCTTTTCAGGTCGCCGCCGACGAACAGGCCCGTATTGAATGGGCGAGACAAAAAGTTTTATCGCTTACGCCTGAGCAGAGGGGTAAATTTACGCAGGAGGCCTTCGGCCAGACCTATTCTGCTTATGTCACTAAATTTTTTACCGCCGAGGTCCCGCCTCAAATGCAGCAGGCCCTTGAGTATGCCAAGACACCGCAGGCAGCCGCAGAGGAGCAGCAGAGGGTTCTTGGCGTCCAACAAACTGCACAAGGGATAATGGGGAAGGCCGTGGAAGCAAAGGGATTTCAGAATTTAAGCGCAATCGAAATTTCGCTCAGGGCGTCTATCCGTGAATGGGGAATGGGATATATAAATTATCTCAAAATGACAAACCCGGAAGAATATCTCCGAATTAAGGCCATTTCCAGGGGCGAAGAGGGGCTTTACACGCAGGCCGCAATTGAGCT
>CAYUIL010000302.1:0-2327 GCA_964444715.1 uncultured Pirellulales bacterium
GCAGCGGCACACTTTGCTGGGAAGTTACCGAAGATTGTGCATGGCTGGAAGTTGAACCGAACAGCGGTGAATCCACGGGTGAAATTGACGAAGTTAATGTGAGCATAGATTCTTCAGGACTGGGTTTAGGGACATATCGCTACATATTGACTGTTACCGCCGCCGGAGCCAGTGACGACCCGCAGATAGTTGTGGTTAATTTGTCTGTAAGGCGACCCGCAATTGAACTTTCTGCCAACGAGTTTGAATTTTTCGGTATCCATGGCGGTCCAGAGCCACCAGACCAGATACTCACCATCCGTAATAGCAGCATTGGTACATTGAACTGGACTATCGATTGTGATTGTGACTGGCTTCACGCAGACCCTAATATGGGTAGTTCGACAGGAGAACCAAATGAAGTTGTTCTCAGCGTGGATTGTACAGACCTTGGGCTGGGCATCTATAATTGCGAGCTGACCGTTTCGGACCCGTGTGCTACGAACAGCCCTCAAACAGTCGATGTTACCCTATATGTAACTGAAGATGATTTCGATGGTAATTTATTAGTTCCCTCCGAATACTCCAACATTCAGATGGCGATAGATTATGCTAAGGACGGCAACACCGTTATAGTCGCAGATGGTACATATACCGGCGCCGGTAACAGGAATATTGATTTTTTGGGTAAAGCTATAACGGTGAGAAGTGAAAATGGGCCGGCTAATTGTATCATAAATTGCCAGAACTTCAGCCGAGGATTCAGTTTCCAAAGCGGGGAAGGGAGAGAGTCAATCCTCGAGGGGTTTACTATCACCCATGCTTACGTCGAAGTAATGATGGAAGCCGGGGCGGGCATTTATATAGATGAGGCGTCGCCGACAATAAGCAGGTGCGTTATAACCGACAACCACGCGGAACTGTCGCCGATTAGCATGGGCTTTTGCCTCGGAGGCGGAATCTACATAGGTCACGGAAGCCCGCTAATCACTGATTGTATCGTTAGCGATAACACGGTGGGCGACTGGGGGTGGGGGGGAGGAATTTATTCGGCGTTCTCCAGCGCGACCATTCGCAACTGCCTTATAAGTGATAACACTGCTCAGGAATATGAGAGTGCGGGTGGTGGTATTTATTGCAGCAGTAGTGGTGTGACAGTGGCCAATTGTACTATCGTGGATAATTTGGCGGACCCGGGTGGCGGAATTTACGGACCTGCTGCTGTAATAGACAGCATCGTCTGGGCGAATGCGGCTGAGGGTGGCGCGAATATAACTTACAGCGATGTTCAGGGCGGCTTTCCCGGAACGGGCAATATAGACGCCAGCCCATGCTTTGTTTCGGGCCCGCAGGGTGGTTACTACCTCAGCCAAACCGCTGCAGGGCAGGCGACAGATAGTCCCTGTGTGGATGCAGGGAGTGATACGGCGGCGGACTTGGGAATGAATGCATACACTACGCGAACAGATGAGATCGGCGATATTGGAATCGTCGATATGGGTTATCACTATCCTGCCCCCGCTCCAGTTGTCAGCCCGGACCTGAACGGAGACGCGTTTGTTAACTTTATCGATTATGCGATTTTGTCGCTCAATTGGCAGCAGTCACCAGAGCCCTGCGAGCCGAACAGCGGTGATATTATCAAAGACGGTCTGGTTGATATCTACGACCTCGCTCTGTTGGTCGAACAATGGTTAACCTGCTTTGTAACCGAGGCGACCAGCCCTGAGCCGGGCAACAATGCCGTTGATGTAGGCACTAATGTGATACTCGAATGGTCGTCAGGCAAAAACTGTACATCGCACGATGTTTACTTCGGTACCGGTTACAACGATGTCAACATCGCCACACACGGTTCCAGCGAGTATATGGGCAATCAAACCGCTATGCAATGGAACACCAACAACTATGCACCCGCTGGCTTGGTCTTTAACACAACGTATTACTGGCGAATCGACGAGGTAGCTACGGGCTGCACAGTAAAAGGCGATATCTGGAGTTTTACGGTGGTATCATTAGAGAAGGCAGCTAACCCACAGCCGTCGGATGGCCAGGTGAATGTAACCACGCATCCGGTTCTTAGCTGGTCGGCTGCGATGTATGTTGATTCGCACGACGTGTATTTCGGCACCGACTTCAACGAGGTTAACGACGCCGATATTTATGACCCCAACATCTATATGGGTAACCAGGATGCTAATTTCTGGGACATCGACAACTACGACTCGAATGGTCTCGACTTCGAAAACACATACTACTGGCGTATCGACGAGGTAGCTGCGGGCTGCACGGCAAAAGGCGATGTCTGGAGCTTTACCACGGACTCAGGAAAGGCGAAGAACCCACAG
>CAYUIL010000303.1:0-2326 GCA_964444715.1 uncultured Pirellulales bacterium
GGCCCCGGCAGGTTTAGACGGGGCCGCTTTCGTATAAACCAATCCCAGCAGCAGAATCCATACCTATCGCTCTTATTTAATGCGCACTTCGTAGGAACTCAAAAAATGTCATTGCGAGGCCGACGGGCCGCTTGTCCCAAAACTGAGGTGCACACGACTGTTGTCCTTACGTTCATTTGCCAGAAACTTCCTCATCGCCCCAACGTGAGGGCCGATAGTTGCATAACGTTCCCGCTGGTTTTTTTGTGTCACACACGCGTTTACGTCCTTGCTGCTGATATCAAATCCGATATACTTGTCCATATCAGGATGCTCTGATTTCATAGCTTATCCGCGATTAAACTCTGCAGTCGCAAATCGCAAATCGCAAATCATAAATCTCAAAACTCAATCCACCGCTTTTCCACAGGGCGGACTTACGATGTGCAAATCTTGTTAAATGCAAAAATTTTTCCGCCGCAAACCCATTACCGAGCGCAACATCAATCAAGTGGAAAAGAAATCCGGGAAAATACCCTTGATGCAGCTTGCATCCTCTCAATAATTGCAATTGCTCTGCTTGCGGTGAGTAATATCGAACCGCTGAACTTGTGCGGCTTCCTGTGTATGGAGGCACGCGTAATCATAACTAAAGAACGACTTCTTGGCTGGGGAGACGCAAATGCAAGGTATTGTCAAGGAGGACACCTGCCGCACGGCAGAGTCCACGATTAGCGCCATCAACGACGCAATCGCGCAAAGAATTGGGCAACAAAAGTTCAGAATCTGGTTTAAGAACTCGACTCGACTGACACTTGCGGATGGTCTCTTGAAGGTGGGCGTTGCAAATTCGTTTATGGCGACCTGGCTCGAAAGCCACTTTCACGCCGAAATTGCCGACGCGGCCCGCGCCGTCATCGGCGGCAACTGCCAGCTCTGCTTCACCATCGACCCGCAGCTCTGCGGCCGCCACAGCCCTGGCGGGCTCGACTGGCAGGCCAAACCTGCCCCTGCCCAAACCGCCCCGAGTTTGTCGAATGGGTTACCCGCCTCCGCAACACGGATACCGGCATCATCCGGTCAAAGAGTCAAACTCCGACTCGACAACTTCGTTGTCGGACCATCAAACGAGTTGGCCTTCAATGCCGCGAAGGCCGTCGTTTGCGATAAGCAGAGTCCGTTCAATCCGCTGTTTATCCACGGAGGGTACGGCCTGGGAAAAACGCATCTCCTGCAAGGGATATGCTGCGAGATGCGAAAAACCAGGCCGGCAGCCAGTTGGCTGTATCTGTCGGCGGAGGACTTTGCTAATCAGTTTGTGCTGGCCTTGAAGACCAGAAAGCTGGAAGCTTTTCGGGGTCGTATGCGACGAACGGATTTGTTAGCAATTGACGACATTCACTTCTTGGCCAGCAAGCCATCAACGCAGGAAGAATTCCTGCATACGTTCAATACTCTCGATTTGTCGGGCAGGCAGGTGGTGCTGGCCTGCGACGCACATCCTAAAATGATAGGCCAGATTTCCGAAAAGCTGGTCAACCGGTTTGTGTCGGGAATGGTCGTCAAGCTTGACACGCCGGATTTCAAGACCCGCTGCGAAATATGCAGACAATACGCCCGCAGTATAAATAAAAATGTCCCCGAAGAGGTGATAAGCTACGTCGCCGACAACCTCAAAAGCAATATCCGCGAGCTGCAGGGTGCATTGCTGAAATTGGTGGCCTTCGCGTCGCTTCAAAACGCCAAAATTGACCTGGCGATGGCCGGAGCGATTCTGGCGGAACATATTGAACGCTGTGACCCGATGGTCCACATATCCGACATCGAGTCATCGGTCGCCTCGTTTTTCGGCATCACGTCCGCCGCGATTCACTCATCAAAAAAAGACCGGACCATCGCTTTGGCGCGGCATTTCAGTATGTATCTGGCCCGCAAGCACACCAGATTGTCGAGTTCCGAGATAGGCCGGCTGTTAGGGGGCAAAAACCACGCCACCGTGCTGGTGGCCTGCAAAAAGGTCGAAGAGCAGGTTGCTCAAAACGCCCAGCTTAACTGGCAGGGCCCCGCCGGCAACAAGGTCTGCCCCGCCAAGACCATTCTCGAACAATTGGGAAAAAGCATTCGATAAACAGCCGTTCCGATTCGCACAGGGCCAACCACAACTTAACATCAGACGGTTGCCGATTCGCTGCCCCATACGGGCCTGATTGCAGCAATTATTGCACGCGCGCGCCGATGAGTCGGTCGATTTCCGCCAGCAGCTTGTCTAAATCGTATGGCTTGGCGATGAAGGCGTACTTGGCAGCATCGTAATACGGCGACCCAATCTGCTGTGTCTTTTTCGTTA
>CAYUIL010000304.1:0-2297 GCA_964444715.1 uncultured Pirellulales bacterium
GACCAATAAGAACCTTGAACAACAGATAAAGGACGGCATCTTCCGCGAAGACCTGTATTACCGGGTAAACGTGTTTCCCATCTATCTGCCGCCGCTTCGTGAACGCAAAGATGATATAATGCAGTTGGCCGACCATTTCCTCGAAAAGTATGCAGCCGAGAATAAAAAGAATATAACCCGCATCTCGACGCCCGCCATCGAAATGCTGACAAGCTACCATTGGCCCGGCAACATCAGGGAATTAGAGAACTGTATAGAGCGTGCGGTGCTGTTGTGCGATGGAGAAGTAATCCGCTCAGAGCACCTGCCGCCGTCGCTTCAAATGATAAGAAAAACCGAGCAGGTGGCGCCTCAATCGCTCGGCGAGATAATCGCCAACAAGGAGAGGGAGCTTATCATCGATGCATTGAAGAAATCCGGTGGCCAACAAAGAAAGACGGCCAAGGAACTTGGCATCACCGAGCGGATTCTCGGTTACAAAATTAAGAAGTATGCCATTTATCCGAAGCTGTTGTCCTGACCCCTCAAAATCTACATATTTGCAGGCAAATTAGTCGATGTCTGCATTTTTGTAAATAGCCCTTCGGCTGTTACGAAACCACGAAAAAGGGCGACAACGTCTGGACGGGAGTCGGCCTTTCAACTTCGTTTTGAGCATCTCTTATCGTGGCAATAAAACTACAAATATGTATGCTGCTCTTAAAACATCAACAATAACGTAGATTGGTTTCCGGCAGGCAACCCCTTTTTTGATGAGTGCAAGTAATGTATATACAAGAGGTTATGTAAAAGTGAACGTAAAAGAAACGTCCTGGCACATGGCTTGCTGTTATAAAAACGACTCAATTCAACCTGTCAAGCAACCACGGATGTGCGAAAGGTTTGCAGAATTATGAAAAGAACACTGACAATAACAATGGTCATTTTGCTGACTACGGGGACGGCATTTTGTGAAACTAGCATGCCAGGTTCAGAACCGCCTGCTGTTAGTAAAATTGATACAGGTGATACGGCGTGGGTATTGACGAGCACTGCACTTGTAATGCTGATGACACCGGGGCTGGCGTTTTTCTACGGGGGACTGGTTCGACGCAAAAATATGCTGTCGGTACTGATGCAATGCCTGATGATTCTGTGCCTTATCAGTTTGCAATGGGTGCTGTTCGGTTACAGCTTGTCCTTCGGGCCTGATAAAGGTTCCTTCATAGGCGGGCTTGAATGGTCCTTCCTGAAAAATGTGGGACTTGAGCCGAACGCCGATTACGCGGGGACGGTTCCGCACCAGATATTTATGATGTTCCAAATGATGTTCGCCGTGATTACGCCGGCGCTTATTATTGGAGCGTTTGCGGAACGGATGAAGTTTTCAGCTTTGTGCATCTTTATGCTGTTGTGGGCGACTTTTGTATATGACCCGGTAGCGCACTGGGTATGGGGAATGGGAGGATTCATACGAAAATGGGGGGCTTTGGACTTTGCCGGCGGAACAGTGGTGCATATCAACGCGGGTATGACTGCTTTGGCCGCTGTGTTGATGCTTGGTCGCAGGCAGGGATATCCCAATGGGATGTCTCCGCCTCACAATCTTCCGTTCGCTGTGTTAGGCGCAGCTTTGCTCTGGTTTGGCTGGTTCGGCTTCAACGCAGGCAGTGCCCTGGGCGCAGGCGGACTCGCCTGCAGTGCATTTACCGTAACACACATTGCCGCTGCAGCAGCGGGTCTCGCCTGGGCGATACTTGACTGGCTCAAACACAAAAAACCCACGACGCTGGGCGTTATTACCGGCATGGTCGGCGGATTGGTGGCAATCACCCCCGCATCAGGATTCGTCAACCCAATGGGCGCAATCTGGATAGGTATCGGTGCCGGAGTTATCCCGTGGTTTGCTGTGACTTATTTCAAAAACTTGCTTGGCTATGACGACACGCTGGATGCCTTCGGCGTCCACGGCGTAGGCGGTATGTGGGGTGCGATAGCCACCGGTATCTTTGCCACAAAGACGGTAAATCCCGCAGGGGCAGACGGCCTGCTATACGGCAACCCGGCTCAGTTCCTGATACAAGTTAAAGCTGTGCTCATTACGGCTGTGTATTCGTTCGTCGCGGGCATAGTGCTGTTCAAAGTTGTGGACATAGTAATGAAATTGCGCGTCAGCGAGCACGAAGAACGAGTAGGTCTGGACCTGACGCAACATCGTGAAGCGGCTTATACCTTGATTGACTAAACGAGAAAGGAAAAAACAGATGAAATACATAATAGCCGTGATTCAGCCGGACCGACTGGATGAAGTGCTAAAA
>CAYUIL010000305.1:0-2296 GCA_964444715.1 uncultured Pirellulales bacterium
GTCATCCTGATAATTCTGCTCCGAATCATTTATCAGCTTTTCATCGGTTACATCCACGAGCAGATACAGATTGTTCTGGTCCCACATCGCTTTATAGCCGGCCGAGAGGTCGTTCGGCGACGATGGCGGCGTATAAAACACGTTGGCGATTTTGTACTGGCGTGCGGCAGACCAGACATCGTCCTCATTGCCGTCGATGACGGGGGATTTGACTGCCTGGATAACAGCGGCAGGAACCGCCTGTCGCAATTCCGCGGCCCTGGCCTCGGTCTTGGCCTGTTTGACGGCCTGGGCGATTTGAGCAATCGGGCCAAAGAGCTGATTCAGCGGAGGCAAGCCCGTTAGTTTCCTGTTGAGCGTGAAGCTGTTGAGCTGCTCGTCGGTCCGAATCTCGATGGTCGTTCTGTCGCAGGCCAGCGCAAGCTGATTTAAATTGTTCTGAATAACATCGCGGTTTTCTCCTCCAAGCGATTCGGCTATCGTGGGGCCGGCGAGGCGAATGGCGCCTCCGGCATTAACCAGAATCATCTTGCTCGCGCTTGCGGGCATTCGAGTTACGGCGCTACTGAGCAGTCCCGCGGTGCAGACGCTATTGTGGTCTTTAATCGCAGCCACGGAGGCCCGTGTAATATCGGGATTCAGCGAAAGAACGGTGGTTTTGCCCTGTTGTTCGACATAGCAGTATATCGGCTTACCTTTGACCATTCCAACCTGGTATCGTCCGGCGGGTAAATTGGCATCGGCCGCGAGCCGGCCGGTTAGCATTGTATCGGCGGCTCCGAGGGTTTGCGCGAGAATCTGGCGTGTCTGCTGAGGATTGTGACTTGTAATCGCCAGCCCGATATACTCCGGTAAAAACGGGTTCGAGGTTTTGGGCGGCATAGCGAAGACGGTAACCTGCTCAACGTTGGCGAAAATCTCCCGGCCGATGTCAAGGCCGGTTACGTTCTTAATCTGGGCGCGTATGGCGCCGGCCTGCGGCTCTTCGGCGGACAAGGCAAAGCTCGCAATCGCAACGGCGTCGGGAGGCACGGTCTCAAACGCGGCCTTGCTTATGTTCGGGGTCCGAATCAAGTCATACGCCAGGCAGTGATGGCCGTCTTTGAATACAATTTCGGTCGTATCGATATGACTATCCTGCTCAATCGAACTGGAAAAAGTCAGGTAATCGATATGATTAAAATCGGCGATGGCATCAGCCCAGAAGACCCCTTTGGGGACCTGGCCGGCAGGGAACATCCCCAGCACTCGCGCATAGGCCTCGTCGACATTAACCCAGCCGGTCAGGACGTTATCATGCCGGGCCTTTTTGCTGATTTTCGCGAAGGATTTGTTGCTCGAAGCGAGCGTCGGCTCGGAAATAAGCCCCTTGTATTGCCTGACGCACCAGGTGAGCTGTTCGACCGGCTGCGCTATCAGAATCACCGTGTCATCGTATGCCACTGCACCGACATTTTGAATACTAAGGGTCTGCATACCTTCAAGCGGCTCACCGGGAGTTCCCGCCATGCTTAATCCCGCCAGAATCAGGCCTCGCAGGGCGTCGCTTTTGCCGGGATACAGCACGGTAATCATAGGAGGATTGTTTTGGGAAACGCCGGTAACGCCGAAGGCCATACCGCGCACTTTTTTGAATTCGGCCGCCATACTCGGATTTAACAGGGCAGCCATTATGTCCGCGGGCGACTTTTGACCGGCACCGGCCTGGGACGCATTAGCGCCGGCTATAGCGGCAAGCGGATTCTCGTAAGGTGTGCCTTTCAGCTTGTTGAGTATGGTCTCAACCTGCCTGCCGGGGCTGCCAAGCTCCACGTAAATAAGCGTCTCGGCCGGCATCAACGCTGCAGGGTCGAAATACACCAAATCATCGAGGACAGGTCTGGCCTTATCGACAATCTCGGTCTGTTCGGGGAACTCAGTCACAAGTTTTTCCAGCACCCTTTTTGCCGACTGCTCATCCCTGGTTTTCACATAGCACATACCCTGCCTGAAAAGGGCCTGGGCGATGTGGTTTCGCGGGGCGTCGGTTTTCTGAATTACCTTTTCGTAGGTTTTTATCGCTGAATCAATGTTGCCTTCGACCTCTTCGGCGTATAGCCCCTGCTGAAGCAGCTCACTGGTCGAGGCGGCTGCTGCGATGCCGCAGGCAAACAGCGCCGTCGCCAGCACAAAACCGGCCGTGATATTTTTGAGCGTTCTCATAAGCTTCTCCTTTCAAGAATAGGTTATCAAAAAGCTATTTTGTTCGACACTTATAGTTTCGGGGGTAATTGTTACCGTTTTGCTACGGTTTGGT